>NZ_MVOJ01000011.1:0-185869 GCF_002018845.1 Pseudomonas sp. MF6394 | reverse complement strand
CCTTGGCGCGCACGATGGCGGCGGAGTCGTTGGCGGTGACGGCGCGGGCTTCCACGGCGGCAGCGGCGCCGGCACCGTCGAGGCGGTCCATGTTGGCTTCGGTGGCGTGGCCGGCGTTGGCGCCTTTGATCACCGCTGCACCGGTGTCTTCGTTGTCGACTTCATCCCAACTCAGCATGGAAATACTCCTTCCTGGTACTCGAAAAATAAATGTTTTTGCAGGCTACAAGGCATTGAAATACCGCGCGTAGTGTGGTCGGTAAATACCGATGCTGCACACTATGTAGTGGTCTGATCTGTTTGTGGGCACACTATATGGGGTGTAACAAAGTTGGTCAACGCACAAGATGTGCGGTCATAGGTCGCTGCCACACACAAATTCAGCCGTAGGCGGGTCATGAAACATCACTGCGCATATGCCTATATCGAATAAATAAATAGATATTTATTCCTTTTAATATTCTATCCGGCAGCGCATTTTGAGGGCCTGCGCATTCGTGCGGATTGACCCAACAGCCAAAAGGAAAGCCGACATGACCATCAAAGCGATCAACGTGCGCAACCAGTTCAAAGGCGTGATCAAGGAGATTCTGCTGGGGGAAGTGGTGTCGGAAATCGACGTGCAGACTGCGTCGGGCATTGTGACGTCGGTGATCACCACGCGCTCGGTGCGTGACCTGGAATTGAAAGTGGGCAGTGAGGTGATTGCCTTTGTGAAGTCCACAGAAGTGTCCATTGCCAAGTTGTAAACGCCCAACAGGGTCAGGGAAAGGCGTGGGGCAGTGCCCTCAGTCAACTCGATTGAAAATTTCCCTGACCTGATCCTCGGGCATGACACCTTTGCCCGTTCCCTCGATCAGCTCAAACGTGCCATCAGCATTCACCGTGACGCCCAGGGAGCTGGCCAGCGTGACGCTGACGCCGGGCCGCGCTTGAAGCAGTGTCCTGAGCGGTTGTTCGCCCTGCAACGATTGCCCGATGGTGGTGGCCATGCCTTGCAGTGAACCTGAATTGACCCCGCCTACCAGAATGACCTGCCCACCTTTGTTCAGTGATGCGTTCAATCGATCCAGCAACGCTTGGGTATTGCCGCCCCGCAGGCCCAGTTCCAGGTTGCTGCCGGTCAGGTGCATCAGCGTGCGGGTCTGGTAACGCGCACCGTCCCAGTCGGTGAGCACCGCAATGGCCGAGCAGTCGGTCAGGCTGCGGGTGGAGAGCACGTCGTTGCCGCTCGTGAGTGTCGTGGCTTCACCCATGGCCACCTGCACGGTATTGGCGGCTTTCAGCTTGGCGGTGCGCCCCAACCAGCCCAGGGTAAGCCTGGCCGCGTCGGCCCTGGCCAGGTCTGCGGCCGGATGCACCTGGTTGCCAGGCAACGGTGAAACACCATGGGGTCGCAAGGCCACATCCGGTTTCACGATGACGTTGGCTTGCTGCAGCCGGTACACCACTTCGCGCCTCTGCTCAGGGTTCATGCCCTTGCAGTGGCGCTTCAATTCGTCGATGTCGGCTTTGCTAAAACCTGAGCGCTGCAGTTGCTTGAAGGCTTTTTTGAGCGGAGCCAGCGCGACAAAGTCGGCCTTAAGGGCCTGCACAGCATGGTTGGCACTCAGAAACTGGCGGTATCCTTGCGCAAGGCTCATCTCTAGAGGCCCGCATTTCTTGAACCTGATATCCCGGGTTTGGGTTTTATCCAGTGGTGCGTAATAGAACTCGGCAGTGTCAGCCTCTACCACCAGGTAGCGCTGGCTGGCGCTGGTGACGACCACGCCTCTGAGCTGGCGCTGATCATTGCTGGCGTTGCTGATGCTGCCGAGTTTGACCACCCGAGTATCGTTAGCAAGCGTGCCGGCGCTATCGCCTGTGTAAAAGCCGAAATCGGGGTCGTCAATGAGCTGGCCGTGCACGTGCGCCTTGTAAGTGATGCGTTCGCCGTTGGCGACGGGCACCAGTTGGGGGCCGTTGTCGCCTTTGACTATTTTGTGCAGGCGTTTTTCATAGACCACCGTGCGCTCGCGCGTGAACAGCCCGGCCTTGGACGGGAACAACCGCACGTGCTCCAGGGCCTGCAGGCGTTCTTGGGGTTTGGGCAGGTCGGCGATAAGTTTAACGAAACACTCGTCCTGGATGCCGCGTCGCACCCGCCCACCCGCAGCGGGCGCAGGGCAAAGCGCCTCAAAGCCCTCCAAGGGCTTGGCGTGTTCTGCTGCTTGCAGGTCGGTCAGCTCGCCAGGTCTTGTATTGAGGTAGCGATACACCCGACCACGGTCCACCAGGTCATAGCCATTGGCGCGTGGCAGGGTATAGGCACTGGGGCTCAACGGGTGTTCGATGACCATTGCCTGCCTGCCGTCGCTGAAAAGCTCCCGAGTCAAGGGGATCGTGGCCGGTTGCTCAAAAGCAGGCTCCTTCACGGTACCGCCCACGATGGCAAACAGCTCATTGAGCGCGCCATCCAGTGCGGCAGTGCTGCCGTGTTTGCGCTCGGCCTGCGTGTCACCCGTGATCGATTGCTCGACACCCAATTGGGCTTCTACAAGGCCGGCGGCGGCCGCGACACCGACCACAACCGGCTCGCCAATCACTGCGAACTTGGCCGCCAGGCCGGCGGCTACGGTCAAATCGTTAAGCCAGGTATCGCGGGTGACCTCGCTGTTGGACTTGATCATGACGTCTGCATCGCGGGACATGCGTTCGCGGGTGGCGTCTTTGATCACGCTGAACACGTCGCCGTGAATGCGCACATTGGCGCTGTCGATAACGGTCCCTTCCAGGGTGTCCCAGTAGCCGCTGGCCAAGTAGCGAACGGCGCTGTCCGCGCCTTTGTTCGAGCGCGAATCGCCGGTGATAAAGGATTTGAAATCGCTCCAGAACCCCAAGTCGCTGTCTTGTCGGTCCCTGAGGGCGAAGTGCGATTGCAGCGCCTGGCGCGTCTCGGCATGCCGGCCTTGCTCGGCCACCCATTGGTCCATCGCGTCCAGGGAATCAAAGCGCAGGAAAGCGGGCTTGTGCCCCGGCATATACAGGACCTGCACGCCGTCTCGACGATCACGCAATTGCCCGTGGCTGCCGTAGTCAGTGGCGGTGAAACGCAGGATGTCGTGAGCGGGGCGCCCGTTGATGTCAAACACGTGAACCCGTGTGCGGCCTTCTACCGGCGCTGTCGCTCGTAGTTGTTCGACGCTCAGGGCTTGGTTTTCATCCAGGGGCAGGTTGGCGGCGGCGCCCATCACCAGGCGGTAATCATCGCGGGTAAAGCGCTGCTCGGCCGGCATGTTCAGGCGTTCGGCGGGTGAGGCGCGCTCGTAGGCCTTGAGCTGTTCACGGGCCTGATAAATGAACTCGCCTTTCAAGGAGGTGCGGTAGTCATCGCCATGGTCGTGCCAGAAGCGTTCGAGCTTTTGAATCATGTGCGCCTGAAAGTCGGTTTTCCAGCTTTCATGCATCAGCTGGGAAGGCGCCAGCGCAAACTGGTTATGGGCGCCATAGCCGCCTTGGGTACTTTGCCCGCGGCCGACCGTGTACAGGCCGGCCTGCTGGTCAAGCACGCCGGGCAGTGCGTCGTGTTCGCTGAAGTTGCTCAACAACGCGTCCGGCAGCGCCTGGGAAACGGTGGGTTCTTCCCTCAGATGTTCCCAGTCGGTGACGGTATTGGCACTTTGTGCTTGCTGGAAGCGATTGAGGAAGATGGCGTCGGCATCGACCTTGCGCCCGGTCAACTTGAACACCAGCGCCTCGGCCCATTGCTTGGCTTCGTCGCGGACCCTGGGCAGCGCAGTGTGCGTGGCCTGCAACAGCTGCCGGTAGAGGGCTTTCTGGTGGTCTACCGATGTACTGCGGTTTTGCCTCAACGCCGGTTTGCGTGGCGGTTGCGGAGGCTCCACTGAGTAGGCCGACAAGGCCTGCGGGGTATCGCCGGCGATGGGTTTGAAATCCCAGGCAATGAGGGGGAGTGGGCGTGGCGGCAGAATCATCGACGGGCGGCTCCGGGAGAATTTCAATAGCACAGCGGGCAGCTAAGCCCGGTATGTGCGGAAAATCTCCCGTGCGGTTCCGACCGACGTCAGCGCTTTTGTAAGCTGATCTGCATGCGCTGCACGCCTTCCTCCAGCATCGCCCGTGGGCAACCGAAGTTCAGGCGCACGAATTGCTGGCTGTCATCGCCAAATTCAATCCCCGCGCTCAGGCCCACCTTGGCCTGCTCCAGAAAGAACTGCTGCGGGTCATCAAGACCCAGGGCGCTACAATCGAGCCACGCCAGGAAGGTGCCCTGTGGCGCATGCATCACCACGCCGGGCAGGCGGGTTTTTACCGCGTCGAGCAGGTAGTCGCGGTTGGCTTGCAGGTACTGCACCAGTGCGCTGAGCCACTCGGTGCATTCGCTGTAGGCGGCGCGTGTGGCTTCCAGGCCCAGGGGGCTGACGCTGTCAACCATGCCGCAGCGCGCCTGATTGAAACGCTCGCGCACCTCGGCGTTCTGGACCACGGCGAAGCAGGTCTTCAGGCCGGCCACGTTATACGCCTTGCTCGCTGACATCAGCGTGATGGTGCGCTGGGCGATCTCGGGGCTGAGGCTGGCGGTGGGGATGTGGCGACGGCCGTCGAAGCACAGCTCGGCGTGGATTTCGTCGCTGATGATCAATGCGCCGGTGTCCAGGCAGGCATTGGCCACCGCCAGCAGCTCTTCACGGGCAAACACCTTGCCGATGGGGTTGTGCGGGTTGCTCAGCAACAGCGCCCCGGCCCCGCTCAAGGCTTGGCGCATGGCCGGCAGCGGTGTGCGGTACTCGCCATCGATCAATTGGAACGGCACTTCGATGCGTGGCAGGTTCCAGTTGCCGGGCGCCAGGCGAATCGGCCGATAGTTGGGGGTTTGCAGCACCACCGCCTGGCCAGGCTGGACGAAGGCGTGCAGGGCCATATTGAAGCCAGGCTCCACGCCGGGCAGAAACAGCAGTTCTTCAGGCTGCACGCGCCAGGCGTACTTGGCCCACAAGTCGGCAACGATAGCGTCGCGCACGTCCGGGCCGGCCACGCTGTAGCCGAGAATCTGCTGGTCGAGGCGCGCGTGCAGGGCTTGCAAGATGGCGGGCGGCGCGGCGATGTCCATGTCAGCGATCCACATCGGCCGGACGTCTTGCGGGTAACGGCTCCACTTGGTACTGCCGGTATCGAAGCGTGGGTGGATCGTGTCGAAATCAAAGCTCATGGACAGGCTCGTATCAGGGCGGCGGTAAAAGAATGGCGCCGATTCTAGCGCCATTAATTTTATAGACCAGAGCTGATTGCGCGACTTGCGCAGCGGTGTGCGTTCCATGACCGACAAGTTCTGTAATAAAAACGCCATTGCGCTGGGGATTAAATCGGCTAGGAGCTATTTTGGTGCATCTCAATAATCAGAGTAGCCATGGATGAAATACCAACCCTTGAGTCACACGTTGATTGCGACCGCGCTGGTCTTGACGGTCAACGGTGTGCACGCAGCTTCCCAAGCCCCGGTTGCGGGTGAAAATGGCATGGTGGTCACGGCCCAGCACTTGGCAACCCACGTGGGTGTCGATGTGCTCAAGGCCGGCGGCAACGCGGTCGATGCGGCGGTGGCGGTAGGTTACGCACTGGCGGTGGTGTACCCGGCGGCGGGCAACCTGGGCGGCGGTGGTTTCATGACCGTGCAACTGGCGGACGGGCGCAAGACCTTCCTCGACTTCCGCGAAAAAGCCCCGTTGGCGGCGACGGCCGACATGTACCTCGACAAGGCCGGCAATGTGGTCGAAGGCCTCAGCGCCAAAGGCCATTTGGCGGTCGGCGTACCGGGCACGGTGTCTGGCATGGAGCTGGCCCTGAGCAAATACGGCACCCTCAAGCGCGCCCAAGTGATTGCCCCGGCGATCAAGCTGGCGGAAAACGGCTTTGCGCTGGAGCAGGGCGATATCGACCTGTTGCACACCGCCACCGGTGAGTTCGAAAAAGACCAGGACATGCGCGGGATCTTCCTGCATAACGGCAAACCGATGCAGGTGGGCCAGAAGCTGGTGCAGAAGGACCTGGCCAAGACCCTCAAGGAAATCTCGGCCAAGGGCACCGACGGTTTCTATAAAGGTTGGGTTGCCAAGGCGGTGGTGGATTCCAGCCAGGCCGGCAAAGGCATCATCACCCAGGCCGACCTCGACGCCTACAAAACCCGCGAACTGGCCCCCATCGAGTGCGACTACCGTGGCTACCATGTGGTCTCGGCGCCGCCACCCAGCTCGGGCGGTGTGGTGATCTGCCAGATCATGAACATCCTCGAAGGCTACCCGATGGCCGATCTGGGCTATCACTCGGCCCAGGGCCTGCACTACCAGATCGAAGCGATGCGCCATGCCTACGTGGACCGCAACAGCTACCTGGGTGATCCGGACTTCGTGAAGAACCCCATCGAGCATCTGCTGGACAAGAACTACGCGGCCAAGTTACGCGCTGCCATCGAGCCGCAGAAGGCCGGTGACTCCCAGGCGATCAAGCCAGGTGTGTCGCCCCACGAAGGCAATAACACCACCCACTATTCCATCGTCGACAAGTGGGGCAACGCGGTCTCGGTGACCTATACCCTCAACGACTGGTTTGGCGCCGGGGTGATGGCCAGCAAGACCGGGGTGATTCTCAACGATGAAATGGATGACTTCACCGTCAAGGTCGGGGTGCCGAATATGTATGGGCTGGTGCAGGGCGAAGCCAACGCCATCGCACCGGGCAAGGCGCCGTTGTCATCGATGAGCCCGACCATCGTCACCAAGGACGGCAAGGCAGTAATGGTCGTTGGCACACCGGGGGGCAGCCGCATTATCACCGCGACCTTGCTGACCATCCTGAATGTCATCGACTACAAGATGAACATCCAGGAAGCCGTGGATGCACCGCGCTTCCACCAGCAATGGATGCCGGAAACCACCAACCTTGAGACCTTTGCCGTCAGCCCGGACACCCAGAAGATCCTCGAAAGCTGGGGCCACACGTTTGCCGGCCCGCAAGATGCCAACCACCTGGCCGCCATCCTGGTAGGCGCGCCTTCCCTGGAGGGCAAGCCGGTGGGTAACAACCGTTTCTATGGGGCCAATGACCCGCGGCGCAACACCGGCTTGTCGTTGGGTTACTAAGGAACTGGCATTGTCTCTGTAGGAGCGAGCAAGCTCGTTCCTACAGAGGGCAAGGTAGATCAGAAGGTGTATTGCAACTCCCCCGACACCGACGCCTGCAACCGCTGCTCCACAATCGGGCTCTTGCCGGCCTTGTCCGCCAGGTATTGCACATCCAGCAAGGTCGAGAACTGCGTGTGTTCGTTGATCGGCACGCTCCATGAAAGGCTCATGCCATTGCTGATATTGCCGGCACTTGCCTTGTATTCCTTGAAGCGGCTGCGGGTGGCCTGGGCGGTAGTCACGCCGTACCAGGTTTGCAGGTAGTTGCGGTCACCGAAGTGGCTGTTGATGGCGGCATCGACGCAGCCGTAGCGGCCTTCATACAGATGGGTACCCAGGCTCAACTCCAGATGGGTAAAAGCCTTGCCGGTTTCCTTGTGTTTATCTTCTTCAAGCGCATGTTCCAGGGTGGCACCGATGATCACACCGCCGAGGTTGTAGGCGGCACTCACTCCCAATTGCGGACGTGACTTGATCTGGCCCATACCTTTGAGGCGTTTGGAGCCGGCCTGCATGCTTTCATTTTTATCCTTGCGCGAACCGCTTGCGCCAACGTATGCGCTGAAGCTCAGGGCATTACCTTCGTAACCCCAGCCCAGGCCCGTATCAGTATCGAGGAAGACGCCCCAGGGGCTGATGATTTTGCCGCCGAGTACAGGCGCCGTCATACGTTCGTCGCTGCCACTGTAGCGGGGTGCGTTGGCCATGCCGGCCTTGAGGCTGTATTGCCAGTCTTCGGCAAGCGCCGTATCGGCGGCGGCGAGCAGGCACAGTGAGGTCAATGACAGGCACAGGTTTTTTGCGTGCATCAGGTGTTTCTCCTGGTTAGAAATTCGAGGGTATGTGGGGTGATTGGGTACGTTTGAAGGAATAACCCGAAGCGCTCAGCCCGTTGACCTGGCGGCTGACGGTATCGCCCAGGCCGTAGCCGTTGCCGGCCAGTACCGCATGGGCGTTGTCGATGGGCAGCAGGATGTAGTCGGTCAGCGGCTCGCCGTGCAATTGGCCGCGAATCACCAGAAAGCCGTCCTCCTGACGCACGCTGATGCCACTCAATGGCGCGTCGGGTTCATGGCTGCTGAGCACCTGATAGGTGCCGACCGTGTTGGCCCAGGCGGCAGGCAAGGGCGGTGGCTCGATGCGTTCACCGATGGCAATGCGTTGGCCGTGGCTGCGCGCGGTGAGCATTTGGCGGCCTTGTACCTGGATCAGATCCAACTGCACGCGGCCCAACTCGCCCAGGTCCTTGCGCCAGAAGCCGAGGATCTTTTTCTGCGCGCGCAGCCAGCCTTGTTCATCACGTAACAGCTCGAAATCGTAGCCGGCCAGTTCGCCGGTCAAGCGCGCATGCTCATCCCTGATGCGGAACACGCCCCAGGCGGTCGCATAGAAACCAGCCAGGCGCTTGCGATCCACCGCCGCCGGCACATGGCGCAGCTTGAGGCCGTGGCTCGGGGCCTGGCAGTCATCGGCGCACACAGGCTGGCCGGTCTGTGCCTGGAGCATCAGGCGCAGGCTGTCGGTGGTCAGTGACACCACCATGTCTTCGGCGTTGCTGTCGTTGGCCATGATGATCACCGCCAGCTGCTGATCCGGTAGCAGGGTCAATTGGGCGACGAAGTCATCGCCGCCACCGCTGTGCTGGTAGGTGCGCACACCGGGGCCGATGGGCTCGTCACCGCAGGGCGCCAGAAACCAGCCCAGGCCGATCTGGCAGTCGAAGTCCAGGGCGTTGCCGGTGTTTTGCTGGGTAAACATGGCGTCGATAGAAGCGCTGCCGAGGATCTGGCTGCCCTTATAGGTGCCCTTGGCAAACAGCATGCGTACGTAGCGGCTGAGGTCTTTGGGGCTGGTCCACAGGCCACCGGCGGCGAGGTCACGCACCTGGGCGTCGGTGCTGGCCTTGCCGTCCTCGTAACCATGGGCGCGAAAGCCCATTTGCGCACCGGTGCCCACGAAGCTGGACTGGTTCATTCGCAGGGGCGTGAGCAGGCTGCTTTGCAACTGGGCTTCAAAGCGTTTACCGCTGCTGCGCTCGATGGCCGCGCCCACCAGTGAATAACCAAGGTTGGAGTACGCCACCTGGGACCCCGGCAGGCTGCTCAGCCACACACCCGACACGCGCATCGGCATTTGCCCCATGGCGTAAGTGCTGCGCAGGTCGCGCAGGTGCTCGCTGGGCAAGCCGGACTGATGGCTGAGCAAGCGCCGCAAAGTGATCGCTCGATCCGCCTCGGCCTGGTCGCTGTGAAAGCGTGAACGTACGTAGAACTCACGCAGGGTCTGCTGGATCGGTGCATCCAGCGCCAGGTGGTGCTGCTCCACCAGCTGCAGCGCCGCCGTGGCGCTCAGCAGTTTGGAAATGCCACCGGCGCGAAACGCGGTATTGGGCGTGACCGGCACCCCCTGGTCTTTGTCAGCCAGGCCAAAGCCACGGGCCCAGATCAGCTCCTGGCCATTGACCAGCGCAATCGACAAACCTGCCACATTGTCCCGAGCCATCTCCCGGGGAATGCGGGTTTGCAAGTAGCGGATGATTGCGCCGTAATCGCCTTTTTGAATCGGCGGCGGGGCAGGCGGTTGCGAGTGGCAACCGATACTGCCCATCAGGCAACCCAAGAGCGGAATACCGCGCAACCTGCGAAACATCAAGAGCACCCGAGCGATGGTTTGGATGCTGGAATGCTAGGCCGGCGGGGGCTTGGAATCTTTGAGTGCTTTGTCGGGAAACTGTCAAAGACTGTTAACAGCCACCTGTAGGAGCGAGCTCGCTCGCGAAAAACGCACAGGCGCCGCGTTTATCCAGAAAACACCCGTTATCGTTGAGGTTTTTCGCGAGCAAGCTCGCTCCTACAGAATCAGGGCATCAACGTGGCGATCAGCGCGCGAATGGTCCCTGGCAACGCTTCCAGCTCACGTACCAGGATGCTGCGCTCGCGAATCGCCCAGGGTTCGTCGAGCTTCACGGTCACCAGCTGCATGGTGCGGCTGTGGCGCAGGGCGGCGGACTCGGGAATGATGCCGATGCCCACGCCGGCCTCGACCATCCGGCAGATCGCCTCGAAGCTCGAGACCTGGATACGCAGCGACAATTGCTTACCCAGGCGCTCGACGTGTTCGCGCAGGAAACTCAACAGCGTGCTGCCTTCATGCAGGCCGATGTGCTGATACGCCAGGGTTTGCTCAAGGGTCACTGAAGGCAGGTCGGCCAACGGATGCCCGACCGGCACCATCAGCACCAGTTCATCGGTGCTGAAATGCAGTACTTGCAAGCCGGAGGCTTCCACGGGGCCGGCGATGATACCCATGTCACTGGTGCCATCGAGCACCCCGCGCACGATGTCCCGTGACAGGCGTTCCTGCAGGTCGACGGTGACGCCGGGGCGCTGTGACAGAAAGCCTGCCAGAACCTCCGGCAAAAATTCGGTGACCGCCGTGGTGTTGGCGAAGATACGGATATGCCCGGCCGAATCCACGCCGTATTGGGTGAACTCGCTTTTGAGGTAATCCACCTGGCGCATGATCAACCGCGCATGGTGCAACAGCCGCTCGCCTGCCGGGGTGATCTCCACGCCCCGGCTGTCGCGGTACAACAGGCGCGTGTAGAGCTGGCCTTCCAGGGCCTTGATCCGCGCACTGGCGGCAGCCGGCGACAGGAAGGCGCGCTTGGCGCCCTGGGTAAGGCTGGGGGATTCGGCGATATGGATGAACAGGCGCAGGTCGGCGAGATCGAAGTGCATGCAAGGCTCCCGGTATAAACACCAAACCTCATCACAATGAAGATCCAAATGTGGGAGCGGGCTTGCTCGCGAAAGCGGTGGATCAGCCAATGTATTCAGTGACTGACACTGCGCTTTCGCGAGCAAGCCCGCTCCCACAGGGATATGCGGTGTTTTTCAATTAATGGCGTTCAGCATAACCGAACGCTGGTTTATTGAAATGCAAATTCTCAGAACGGGCAGGCCCTTGCATGATCCACGGCAGACACCCACTGCCTGAGGACCTGCACCCGATGAGCGCCACTGATTGGATCGGCCGAAGTGAGACCGCCCACGACCACCTGAGCCATAACCTGCTCAAGCGTATCGCCGCCACGTTCGGTGAAGCCGTGCCTGCCGATGGCGACGCGGTGCCTGCGTTGTGGCAATGGTGTTTTTTCCAGGACCCATTGCCCGAATCGGCCCTGGGCAGCGACGGTCACCCGGCACGCGGTGGGTTCCTGCCACCGGCCGATAACCGCAATCGCATGTGGGCCGGTGGGCGCCTTGCGTTTTTGCACCCTTTGCGGGCTGGCGAGGCGGCCACGCGCGTATCCACCATCACCCAGGTCGAAGAAAAAACCGGCCGCACCGGTTCACTGTTATTCGTCACCGTGCGCCATGACTACTCCCAGGACGGTCGCCTGGCCATCCGCGAGGAACAGGACATCGTCTACCGCGAACCCACGCCACCCAAGGCGGGCAGCGGCGACGCGCTGGCCCGGGGCGAATGGACAGAGGCCGTCGAGCCGACGCCGACCTTGTTGTTTCGCTACAGCGCCGTGACGTTCAACGGCCACCGCATTCATTACGACTACCCCTATGTCACCGGCACCGAAGGCTATGCCGGCCTGGTGGTGCATGGCCCGCTGATCGCCACCTTGAGCCTGCGCGCGTTCTGCCGGGCGCACCCCGAAGCGACCCTGCGCCGCTTTGCCTATCGCGGTGTGCGCCCACTGATTGCGCCACAGCCTTTTGAGGTCGGCGGGCGTATCACCGCAACCGGCGTCGCAGAACTCTGGGCGGGCAACACTGAAGGCCTGGCGCAGACCGCCCAAGTGCATTTCGAATAACCCGATAACAACAGGCGGAGAGCCGTTAATGAATGCCCATGACAACGAAGAACTCAAGGCCATCCGCGAAGGCGTGCGCGCCTTGTGCGCCGAGTTCGATGCCGCTTACTGGCGCAAGATCGATGAAGAAAAAGGCTTCCCTGAAGCCTTCGTCAAGGCCCTGACCGACGCCGGTTGGCTGTCGGCCATGATCCCCGAGGAATACGGCGGTTCCGGCCTGGGCCTGGCCGAAGCCTCGGTGATCCTTGAGGAAGTCAACCGCTGCGGCGGCAACTCGGGCACCGTACACGGCCAGATGTACAACATGTTCACCCTGCTGCGTCACGGCAGCGAGGCGCAAAAACGCTACTACCTGCCCAAGCTGGCCAGCGGTGAATTGCGCCTGCAGTCGATGGCCGTCACCGAGCCCACTACCGGCACCGACACCACCAAGATCAAGACCACGGCGATCAAGCGCGGCGACAAGTACGTGATCAACGGCCAGAAAGTCTGGATCTCTCGGGTACAGCATTCCGACCTGATGATCCTGCTGGCGCGCACCACGCCTTTGGCCGACGTAAAGAAAAAGTCCGAAGGCATGTCGATCTTCCTGGTGGACCTGCGCCAGGCCATCGGCAACGGCCTCACCGTGCAGCCCATCGCCAATATGGTCAACCACGAGACCAACGAGCTGTTCTTCGACAACCTGGAGCTGCCCCTGGACAGCCTGATTGGCGAGGAGGGCAAGGGCTTCAAATACATCCTCGATGGCCTGAATGCCGAGCGCACCCTGATTGCCGCCGAGTGCATCGGTGACGGCCGCTGGTTCATCGAAAAGGCCAGCGCCTATGCCCGCGACCGTGTGGTGTTTGGCCGGCCCATCGGGCAGAACCAGGGCGTGCAGTTCCCGATTGCCGAGGCGCATATCGAGATCGAAGCGGCCGACCTGATGCGCTGGCGTGCCTGTGATGAATACGACAGCGGCAAGAACGCCGGGGCCAGTGCCAACATGGCCAAGTACCTGGCGGCCAAGGCGTCCTGGGAAGCGGCCAACGCCTGCCTGCAAACCCACGGCGGCTTCGGCTTTGCCTGCGAGTACGACGTGGAGCGCAAGTTCCGCGAAACCCGCCTGTACCAGGTGGCGCCGATCTCCACCAACCTGATCCTGTCCTACGTGGCCGAGCATTTGCTCGAATTGCCGCGCAGCTTCTGAGGGCGTTGAGCATGCATCATACCCAAGCCCTTTGCCGGTTCCTGGCCGAGCTGACTTACGCGCAGTTGCCCGAGCACGTACTGGCGCGCACCGAAGCGCTTTACCTGGATTGGCTCGCATCCGCCTTGGCCAGCCAGGGCGCGCACCCGATTCCCCTGTTTGAACGCTACGCACAGAAGATGGGCCCGAGCAGCGGCCCGGCCCAGGTGATCGTCAACGGCACCGGCACCAGCGCGTATTTTGCCGCCCTGGTCAACGCCGCCTCCTCACATCTGGTGGAGCAGGATGACCTGCACAACAGCTCGGTGCTGCACCCCGCCACTGTGGTATTTCCCGCCGCGTTGGCCGCTGCCCAGGACTTCGGCAAGTCTGGCCGTGAACTGTTGCTGGCCTCGGTGGCCGGCTATGAGGCGGGGATTCGCATCGGTGAGTTCCTGGGCCGTTCCCACTACCGCATCTTCCACACCACGGCCACGGTCGGCACCCTGGCGGCAGCGGTCGCGGTGGGCAAGTTGCTCGACTTCAACGAAGAGCAATTCATCAACCTGCTCGGCAGCGCCGGCACCCAGGCCGCCGGGCTGTGGGAGTTTCTGCGCGATGCCGCCGACTCCAAGCAACTGCACACGGCCAAGGCGGCGGCGGACGGCTTGCTGGCGGCTTACCTGACGGCCGATGGGCTGACCGGCGCGCGCAATATTCTTGAAGGCGACCAGGGTTTGGCGGCGGGCATGTCCAGTGATGCGCAGCCGGGCAAATTGTCTGCCGACCTGGGCAGCCGTTGGGCACTGGTAGAAACCTCGTTCAAGTTCCACGCCTCCTGCCGCCACACCCATCCCGCTGCCGATGCGCTATTGGACGTGATGCAGCGTGAAGGCTTGAGCGCTGCACAGATTTCCCAGGTGCAAACCCACGTGCACCAAGGCGCCATCGACGTACTCGGCCGAGTGACGGTGCCGGCCACCGTGCACCAGGCCAAATTCTCCATGGGCACCGTGCTCGGCCTGATCGCCGTGCATGGCAAAGCTGGGTTGCCTGAATTCCATGACCTGGCGTTGACCGATCCTGCGGTCGCGGCGTTTCGCGACAAGGTCAGCATGACCCTGGACCCGGAAGTCGACAGCGCCTACCCGCAACGCTGGCTGGGCCGCGTCACGGTCACCACCACCGATGGCCGCACGCTGCACGGTGCCATTGATGAACCCAAGGGCGACCCGGGCAACACCCTGAGTCGGGCCGAACTGGCGGATAAATTCCAGCGCCTGGCCCACTTCAGCGGCGCCCGCACCCCGGCCCAGGCCAACCGCCTGATCGAGCAGGTATGGAACCTGCGCACTACCGCGTCCATGGCCCATTGGCTTTGAGGGATTTGTCATGACTGAACAACGACCGCTGGACGGCATCACCGTCGTCAGCCTGGAACACGCGATTGCCGCGCCATTCTGTACGCGCCAACTGGCCGACCTGGGTGCCCGGGTCATCAAGGTGGAGCGCCCCGGCACCGGCGACTTCGCCCGTGGCTATGACGAGCGGGTGCGTGGCCTGGCATCGCATTTCGTCTGGACCAACCGCTCCAAGGAAAGCCTGACCCTGGACCTCAAGCAGGACGAGGCGGGCGCCATTCTGGATGCGCTGCTGGCCGACGCCGATGTGCTGGTGCAGAACCTTGCCCCCGGCGCGGCGGCGCGCATGGGCTTATCGTTCGAGGCGCTGCACGCGCGCTTTCCACGGCTGATCGTCTGCGATATTTCCGGCTACGGCGAAGGCGGGCCCTACGAGAAAAAGAAAGCCTACGACCTGTTGATCCAGAGCGAGGGCGGGTTTCTCTCGGTGACCGGTGGCCCAGATGAAGAACAGATGGCCAAGGCCGGTTGCTCTATCGCGGACATCTCGGCCGGCATGTACGCCTACAGCGGCATTCTGTCGGCGCTGCTGCTGCGCGGCAAAACCGGCCAGGGCAGTCGCATCGATGTGAGCATGCTCGAAAGCCTGGTGGAGTGGATGGGCTACCCGATGTATTACGCCTTCGACGGCGCGCCGCCGCCACCGCGTGCGGGTGCCGCGCATTCGACGATTTACCCCTACGGGCCGTTTCCCACCGGGGGCGGCGGCACGGTGATGCTCGGCTTGCAGAACGAGCGCGAATGGGCGGCGTTCTGCGACAAGGTGCTGCTCAGCCCGGCGCTGGCAACGGACGAGCGCTTCAGCGCCAACTTCAAGCGCTCGGCCAACCGCGAGCTGCTGCGCCAGATCATCGTGGAGCGCTTTGCCCCACTGGACGTCGAGGCGGTGATCCAGCGCCTGGAAGACGCGCAGATTGCCAGTGCACGGGTCAACGACATGCAAGGCGTGTGGGATCACCCACAACTCAAGGCCCGCGACCGCTGGCGCGAAGTCGACAGCCCAGCGGGGCCGCTGCCGTCGCTGCTGCCACCGGCGCGTAACGCTGCGTTTACCCCGCGCATGGACGGCGTGCCAGCGCTGGGGCAACACAGCCAAGGCATCCTCGACCAGCTGGGTTACTCCGTTGAGGCCATTAACAGCCTGCGCGAGCGCGGCGTTATCTAATCAGGAATCAAGTGATGCCAAAGCCATTAGTACGTTCTGCGCTGTTTGTGCCGGGCAGCCGCCCGGAGCGGTTTGCCAAGGCCTTGGCCAGCGGCGCCGACGCAGTGATTGTGGATTTCGAAGACGCGGTGGAAGAGCCGCTCAAGCGTCAGGCCCGGGATAATCTGGGCGCGTTCCTGCATGCGCATGCCGAAGCCCAGGTGTGGGTACGCATCAACGCGCCCCAGCATGCTGAGCATTTTGCCGATGTCGCCTTCTGCAAGGCCCATGCAAATGTGGCGGGGGTATTGCTGCCCAAGGTCGAAAGCGCGGCCCAGGTGGCGGTGGTGGCCGCGACCGGCAAGGCTATCTGGCCGATTATCGAAAGCGCACGCGGTTTGCTGGCACTGGCGCAGATTGCCCAGGCGCCCCAGGTAGAGCGCCTGTCCTTCGGCGGCTTGGACCTGGCGCTGGACCTCAACCTGAGCAGTCACTCCCGCGCGGCCGAATTGGCCCTCGACCAGGCGCGCCTGGCGTTGATCGTGCATTCGCGCGCCGCGGGCCTGGCGCCGCCGCTGGACGGCGTGCACCCGGCCATCGACGACCCCGAAGGCCTGCACCGCTCGATCCGGCACGCTTATGAAATGGGCTTTGCCGGCGCGTTGTGCATTCATCCCAAGCAAGTCGCAGTGATCCATGCCGCGCTGGCGCCGAGCGCCGAAGAGCTGGCCTGGGCCAGGCGGGTGGTGGAGGCGGGCGCCCATGGGGCAGGGGCTTATCAGATTGACGGGCAGATGGTGGATGCGCCGGTACTGCTGCGCGCGCAGCGGCTGCTCACTGGAGAAACCGAATAAAAACTGTGGGAGCGGGCTTGCTCGCGAATGCGGTGGATCAGTCAACGAATTCGGCGCCTGGCATACCGCGTTCGCGAGCAAGCCCGCTCCCACATTGGAACATCAGCGCTTAATAAGCCCTGCGTTCGTCCTGGCCGAACGCAGGTATCTAAAATTCGAAATTCACGACACGCGTTTCATCAGGCACCTTGCCTTACAACACAACAATAAGAAGGTGATTCCCATGCTCAAGCTTTCCCGGGCGCTGCTGTGCGCCGCCACGTTGTTTACCGCGGGCCTGGCCCAGGCGGCAGACCCGATTGTGATCAAGTTCGCCCACGTGGTTGCCGAAAACACCCCTAAAGGCCAGGGCGCGTTGCTGTTTAAAAAACTTGCTGAAGAGCGCCTGCCCGGCAAGGTCAAGGTCGAGGTGTACCCGAACTCGTCGCTGTTTGGCGATGGCAAGGAAATGGAAGCGTTGCTGCTGGGCGACGTGCAAATGCTGGCGCCGTCCCTGGCCAAGTTCGAGCATTACACCAAGCAAGTGCAGATCTACGACTTGCCGTTCCTGTTCAACGATCTGGCCGCCGTCGACCGTTTCCAGGCCGCTGAGGGCAAGCAACTGCTGACCTCGATGCAGGATAAGAACATCCTCGGTCTGGCCTATTGGCACAACGGCCTCAAGCAACTCTCCGCCAACAAGGCCCTGCATGAACCCAAGGACGCCCGTGGCCTGAAGTTCCGCGTGCAGGCTTCCAGTGTGCTCGAAGAGCAGTTCAAGGCGATCCGTGCCAACCCGCGCAAGATGAGCTTTGCCGAGGTTTACCAAGGCCTGCAGACCGGCACCGTGAATGGCACCGAGAACACCTGGTCCAACTATGAAAGCCAGAAGGTCAACGAAGTGCAGAAGTACTTCACCGAGTCCAACCATGGCCTGATCGACTACATGGTGATCACCAACGCAAAATTCTGGAACAGCCTGGCGCCGGATGTGCGCAGCACCCTGGAGCAGATCATGGCCGAGGTTACCGTAGAGGTGAACAAGCAGGCCGAAGCGCTGAACCAGTCGGCCAAGCAAAAGATCATCGACGCCAAGACCAGCGAAATCATCGAACTGACCCCCGCGCAACGTGCGCTGTGGCGCGAAGCCATGCGCCCGGTGTGGCAGAAGTTCGAGGGCGAGATTGGGGCTGACCTGATCAAGGCGGCGGACGCTTCCAACCAGTAATCCCAGGGCATACCGAGATCCAATGTGGGAGCGGGCTTGCTCGCGAAAGCGGTGGGTCAGTCACCAGTGTTATCAACTGACAGACTGTATTCGCGAGCAAGCCCGCTCCCACATGTCGAACCGGTTTTCACCCTGTGCCTTGCATAACCCATCCCTTTTTCGCGAGGTTTTGCCATGCAAACGCTAAGGCGCGTCTGGGAGCACCTGGAGGAAGGCTTCATTGCGTTCCTGCTGGCCGCCATGACCCTGGTGACATTCGTCTACGTCATGCTCAACAACGTCTACACCCTGTTTTTTACCCTGGCCGACAAATGGGCCTGGAGCAGCCCCTTCTTCAATGCCCTGGGCGACGGCACCATGACGTTGGCCCAAGAGATGACCTGGAGCGTGGCGCTGACCAAGGCCATGTTCGGCTGGTTGATTTTCTTCGGCATTTCTTACGGCGTGCGCACCGCAGGCCACCTGGGCGTGGACGCGCTGGTGCGGCTGACTCGGCGCCCGGTGCAACGCCTGCTCGGCATGCTCGCGTGCCTGTGCTGCCTGGCCTATGCCGGGTTGTTCATGGTGGCCAGCTACAAGTGGGTGAGTGCGGTGATGACCGCGCATATCGGCGCCGAAGACCTCGACCAGTTCGGTATCGATGTCGGCGACATCGTGGTGATCGTGCCCATTGGCTTTGCCTTGGTCTTGATCCGCTACCTGGAAATTTTCTACCGCATCTTTACCCACCGCCAGGTCGGGTTGGGGTTGGCCGACGAGGCCGGTGAGGCCAGCAAGTTGGCCGGCAGCCATGAGGAGCGTCACTGATGGCCGTGCTCTGTCTGTTTCTGCTGTTGTTCGTGTTCATGTTTCTGGGCGTGCCGATTGCGATTGCCCTGGGGCTGTCCGGTGCGGTGTCGATCCTGATGTTCAGCCAGGACTCGGTGAGTTCCCTGGCGATCAAGCTGTTTGAAACCAGCGACGCCTACACCTTCCTGGCGATTCCGTTTTTCCTGTTGTCCGGTGCCTTCATGACCACCGGCGGCGTGGCCCAACGGCTGATCGACTTTGCCAATGCCTGTGTCGGGCATATCCGCGGTGGCCTGGCGATTGCGGCGGTGCTGGCGTGCATGCTGTTTGCGGCGCTGTCCGGCTCATCACCGGCCACGGTGGCAGCAGTGGGCTCGATTGCCGTGGCAGGCATGGTGCGTTCCGGTTACCCGAAGGAGTTTGGGGCGGGCATCATCTGCAATGCCGGGACCTTGGGCATTCTGATTCCGCCGTCGATTGTGATGGTGGTGTATTCGGCGGCGACCGAAACCTCGGTGGGCAAGCTGTTCATGGCCGGGGTGATTCCGGGTTTGCTGCTGGGCCTGATGTTGATGGTCGCGATCTACATCGTCGCCCGCATCAAGAAGCTGCCGGCGCAACCCCGGGCGACGTTCCGTGAGTGGCTGAGTTGCGCACGCCGGGCATTCTGGGGCCTGTTGCTGCTGGTGATCATCCTTGGGGGCATTTACAGCGGCATGTTCACCCCGACCGAAGCGGCGGCGGTGGCGGCGGTGTATTCGGCGTTTGTCGCGCTGTTCGTCTACAAGGACATGAAGCTGCGCGACTGTCCCAAAGTGCTGCTGGAGTCCGGGCGATTGTCGATCATGCTGATGTTCATCATCGCCAACGCCATGCTGTTTGCCCACGTGCTGACCACCGAGCAGATCCCCCAGCAAATTACCGCCTGGGTGATCTCCGAAGGGCTGACGCCGATTGGCTTTTTGATCATGGTCAACGTGGTGTTGCTGATTGCCGGCAGCTTTATGGAGCCTTCGGCCATTGTGCTGATCCTGGCGCCGATCTTTTTCCCGATTGCGATGAAGCTGGGTATTGATCCGATTCACCTGGGCATCGTGATGGTGGTGAACATGGAAATCGGCCTGGTACATCCACCGGTGGGGCTGAACCTGTTCGTGACTTCGGCGGTGACGGGGCTGACCCTGGGGCAGACCATCCGCGCGGCGATGCCGTGGCTGATGATCCTGTTGGTGTTCCTGATCATGGTCACCTACCTGCCGTTCATTTCCCTCGCACTGCCGCAGTGGCTGGGGATGTGAGGCCGCTGGACGGTGGGAGAGGGCAGCCCTCCCACCGTTGAGGGGCGTCAGACCTTGAACTGACGCAAAAGCCCATCCAGCTGTTCACTCAAGCCACGCAACTGTGCACTCGCCACGCTCGATTGCTCCGCCGCCAGCGCGGTGCTGTGGGACAGCCCGGCCGCTTGGGTGACGTTCTGGTTGATGTCTTCCACCACGTGGGCCTGTTGCAGGGTGGCGCTGGCTATCGAGGCGTTCAGGCCGTTGAGATTGTGCAGCGCCTGGCCGATGGCGGTGAGGCTCGCGCCCGCCTGGCCGGCTTGTTCGATGGTCAGTTGCGAGGCGCTGTGGCTGTCGCTGATCACCTTGACCGCTGCTTCCGAGTGGCCTTGCAGGCGCTCGATCATCACCTGGATCTCGGCGGTGGATTTCTGCGTGCGCTGGGCCAGCAGGCGCACCTCATCGGCGACCACCGCAAACCCACGGCCTTGTTCACCGGCGCGGGCGGCTTCGATGGCGGCGTTGAGGGCGAGCAGGTTGGTCTGGTCGGCGATGGAGCGGATCACTTCCAGTACGCCGCCGATCTGCGTGCTTTCGCTGGAGAGCGTGCGGATCACCTCCACGGCCTGGCTGATAGTGGTGGAGAGCTGGTCGATCTGCTGCAAGCTGCCGTCGATATTGACCTGGCCCTGTTGTGCCTGGGCCTGGGCATCGCGCATTTCGCTGGCAGCGTGCTCGGCATTCTTGGCCACGTCCTGCACGCCGTAGGTGACTTCGTTGATGGCGGTGGCCACCAGTTCCATCTGCTGCGACTGCTGCTGGCTGCGGTCATGGGCCTGGCTGGCGTTGTGGCCCAGTTCGGTGGACGACTGGCCCAGGGCGTTCGCGCACACCTGCAACTGGCCGACCACCTGGCGCAGCTTGGCGGTGAAGCTATTGAAGTGCTGGGCCAGTTGCGTCAACTCGTCACGGCCGTGGGTGTCGAGGCTGTGGGTCAGGTCGCTTTCGCCGCTGGCGATATTGCCCATGGCATTCACCGCCGCCTGCAACGGCTGCACGATGCTGCGGGCAATCAGCACCACCAGCACGGCCATCATCAGCGCAATACCCAGGCCAATGGCCGAGGCTTTCCACACCTGGCCCCTGAATTCGGCCTGCACATCGTCCACGTAGACGCCGGAGCCGATGATCCAGCCCCAGGGTTCGAACAGTTGGATGTACGAGGTTTTCTCCACCGGCGCTTCGGCGCCGGGCTTCGGCCAGCGGTAGTTGACGATGCCGGCGCCCTTGGCCTTGGCCAGGCTCACGAATTCGTTGAACACGGCGAAACCGTCCGGGTCGCGAATCGCCGAGAGGTTCTGGCCGTCGAGCTTGGGGTTGGCCGCGTGCATGATCATCACGGGGGTGAGGTCGTTGATCCAGAAGTAATCATCGTGGTCATAACGCAGGCCGCGCACCGCGCTCAAGGCCTGTTGTTGCGCGGCGTCGCGGGTCAGCACGCCGGTTTTTTCCAGGTTCTGGTAATAGCTGAGTACGCCACTGGCGGTCTGTACCACGTGCTGGGTCTGCTGGCGCTTGGCTTGGTAGAGGTCGCCGTGGATCTGGTTGAGCATCAACAGCCCCAAGGCCAGCAGCATCAACACGGCGACTATCAGGATCAGCCAAAGGCGGCGGCTGATCGACATGCTGCGCAAACTGTTCATCGTCCTGTCACTCCCTGCTCTTTATAATTGTGGTGCTGCTTCGAGATTTCCGGCGTGTCTGATAGGCTTTCGGCCCGGAATCGAAAAACCTGAGTACTGCCTGATTTTTCACGGAATTTTTGCAGACCGGCGTTGAGAATCAACCGCGGGCGCTTGTGTGCGCTCGTCGTCAGTGAACTTAAAAAAGACTAAGAGGCATGCCCCGTGCATGACCTTTGGAGACAGCATGGATTTTTGGACCGCCATACAGGCATTGATTCTCGGCATCGTAGAGGGGCTTACGGAGTTCTTGCCGATCTCCAGCACCGGCCACCAGATCATCGTCGCCGACCTGATCAATTTTGGCGGCGAGCGTTTCGAAGCCTTCAACATCATCATCCAGCTGGGCGCGATCCTGGCGGTGGTCTGGGAGTTTCGACGCAAGATCTTTGACGTGGTTATCGGCCTGCCGACCCAGCCCAAAGCCCGGCGCTTTACCGTCAACCTGATCATCGCCGTGTTGCCGGCGGTGGTACTGGGGGTGATTTTTGCCGACCTGATCAAGCATTACCTGTTCAACCCGATCACCGTGGCCACGGCGCTGGTGGTGGGCGGCGTGATCATGTTGTGGGCTGAACGCCGCCAACATGCAGTGCGGGCTGAAACCGTCGATGACATCACCTGGAAAGACGCCCTGAAGGTCGGCCTGGCCCAGTGCCTGGCCATGATCCCCGGCACTTCGCGCTCTGGTGCGACGATCATTGGCGGGCTGTTGTTCGGCCTGTCGCGCAAGACCGCCACCGAGTTCTCGTTCTTTCTGGCGATGCCGACCATGGTCGGTGCGGCGGTGTACTCGGGCTATAAATACCGTGACCTGTTCCAGCCCGCGGACCTGCCGGTGTTCGCCATTGGCTTTGTCACCTCGTTCATCTTCGCGATGATCGCGGTCAAGGCCCTGCTCAAGTTCATCGCCAGCCACAGCTACGCGGCGTTTGCCTGGTACCGGATTGCCTTTGGTCTGGTGATCCTGGCGACCTGGCAGTTCGGCTGGATCGACTGGACTGCGGTCAAGCCATGAGTATCCAGCATCCACGCCTGAAGGCGCTGATCTTTGTACTGCTGTGTGCCGCGCCGCTGCTGGGCTCGGCGTTGCTGTGGTATCGCGGCGAAACGGTGATCCCGTTGATGGCCTACGGCGTGGTCAGCGTGGTGGCGTTCTTCTTGTACTGGAGCGATAAGCGCAAGGCGCAGACCGAAGGCTGGCGGACCCCGGAAAACATCCTGCATGCGGTGGAGCTGGCCGGCGGTTGGCCGGGGGCGTTGATCGCCCAACAGGTGTTCCGGCACAAGACGCGCAAGGTGTCTTACCAGGTGTTGTTCTGGGTGATTGTGCTGTTGCACCAGGTGTTCTGGCTGGACCAGCTGTTCCTCGGCGGCACCTTGCTGTCAATCCTCTAGCCGCAAGCCAATCTGCGTGCGCTTGGGCAGCTTGCTCACCACCAACTGGTGGGAGCGCTGCAACAAGCCGCGCAGTTCCTCAGCGCCCAAAGGGTAGGGCGTGTTCATGATGACCCACTGCGCCCTCGCCAGGTAAGGCGCCGGGTGAATGCCCGGGCGGTCGACGTGACCCAGGAACAGTTCTTTGTCGACCTTGAAGGCCAGCGACTCACCGCGCAGGTTCTGCAAGGCGAACATCTTGTTGCCAGCAACCGAGAACACCCGCACGCCACCCCATTTATAGTCTTCCCGTGCGCCTGGCAGGCTCAGGCAAAAACGTGCGACTTGTTCTTCCGTCATGCTCATAACAGCCGATCTCCACAGCCTTTGAAGCCTTCTTCCAGGTAGTCGATCCAGGCCCGGATGGCCGGCAGCACGCCGCGCCGGTGCGGGTAGACCGCCTGCAGCCAGCCGCCTGGCAATGACCACTCCGGTAGCAATTGCACCAGCCGGCCGCTGGCCAGTTCTTCTTCGCAGTACATCATTGGCAACACCGTAAAGCCCACGCCCATCATTGCGCTGGCCTTGCGCACGATAAAGTCTTCGATGCCCAGGCGCGCCTCCATCACTAGCTCGTGCATGTTGCCCTGGGGGTCGATGATGCGTTGGTGCACCATTCGGTCCGCCTCGAGTGCGCCAAGGATTGGCAACTGCTTGAGGTCTTCCAGGGTTTCGACCCGCCGCTCACGCATGAAAACGGGGCTGGCCACCAGCACGGTATGCGCCTGGCGCAGGCGTTTGGTGACCAGCAACGGGTCTTCGTCGCCCAGTTCGCGTACGCGCAGCGCTACATCAATGCCTTCGGCCACCAGGTCGACGCGGCGATTCACCAGGGTCATGTCCAACTGTACCAACGGGTGCGCGGCCAGAAAACCGGCTACCAACTCCGGCAGGATCTGCTGGGCCAGGCCCACCGGGCAACTGACCCGCAAGCGCCCCCGTGGTTCGCTGGACATACTGGCCACGGCTTCGTCGGCCATTTCCGCTTCAAGCAGCATGGCCTGGCAGTGGCGCAGGTAGCGTTCGCCGACGGCGGTGAGCGTCAGTTGCCGGGTGGTGCGTTGCAGCAAGCGTGCACCCAGGCGGTCTTCCAGTTCGGCAATGCGCCGTGAAAGCCTGGATTTGGGAATGCCGAGTAGCCGGCCAGCCGCAGCAAAACCGCCGGCTTCGACGACTTTGGCGAAATAGTAGAGGTCGTTGAGGTCTTGCATGGTGGGCCTATTGTCCTGTCAGTGGGACAAACTATCGCATTTCAGCTGGCTTATCGACCATTGGTTTCATGCGTAGCATCACCACCATCTGATCGCCACTGTCGATCCCACCTCGGAGATCCATCATGAAACTGTTGCATATCGATTCCAGCATCCTCGGCGACAACTCGGCCTCCCGTCAGCTCAGCGCGGGTGTGGTCAAGGCATGGCAGGCCGCCCAGCCGGGCGTGGAAGTGACTTACCGTGACCTCGCCAGCGAAGGCATCAACCATTTTTCCGGCGCGACCCTGGGCGCCTTGGGCACTGCTGCCGAACTGCGCGATGCAGCGCAAAAGCACGAGGCTGAACTGAGTGCGTCGTCGCTGGCTGAATTCCTCGCCGCCGATGCCGTGGTAGTCGGTGCGCCGATGTACAACTTCACCATCCCCACCCAGTTGAAAGCCTGGATCGACCGCATCGCGGTAGCCGGCCAGACCTTCCGCTACACCGAAGCCGGCCCTGAAGGCCTGTGCGGCAACAAGAAAGTCATTATTGTCTCCACCGCCGGTGGCCTGCATGCCGACCAGGCCTCGGGCGCTGCTCACGAAGGCTACTTGAAGCTGCTGTTCGGTTTCCTCGGCATCACCGACATCGAGATCGTCCGCGCCGAAGGCCTGGCCTACGGTGATGAAGTGCGCAGCAAAGCCATGAGCGACGCCAACGTGCGCATCAACGAGCAACTGTTCGCCGCTGCGTAAGGCTTATGTAAATTTGCTCTGTCCTCGGTTTCAATCTGAAACCGAGCGCCTAAACTCTGTATTCTGATCGCCTGAGCGCGAGCGGAGTACGGAGTTTTCTCGTTGTGGCCCAGGTTATGCAGACATCCATTCGATACCCTGGACTTTTTATTCGACAGGCCGGTTCTTGTGCAGCAAAGGTGGACATCCCCATGATGCGTCTTTGTGCTGTTTTGGTTCTTTCCCTGATTGGCGGCCTGGTTTCAGTGCACGCCGCGCCGGCACCGCACCCCCATTGGAGCGTGGGGTTTCATCGCATGAGTTTTCTCGACCCGCTGGATGCGCAGCCGATGAAAGCCATCGCGTTCTACCCCTCTACCGATGCCGAGCGCTCCACCGCGCTGGGCGCCTACCATGTGGCGGCCAGCGAAGATGCCAAGGTGGCGATCGGGCGATTCCCGATGCTGATGCTGTCCCACGGCAATACCGGCACGCCGTTGGCCCTGCATGACCTGGCCACCGCCTTGGCGCGCAAGGGGTTTGTGGTGGTGGCGGTGCTGCATCCCGGGGACAACTACAAGGACCACAGCCGCCTGGGCACTGTAAGCAATTTATATGGTCGGCCGATCCAGATATCCCAGGCGATCACCGCCGCGTTGGCCGAGCCGATGCTATCGCCCTTTGTGGATATCGATCAGATCGGCGTCATCGGTTATTCCGCCGGTGGCGAGACGGCATTGATCCTGGCCGGCGCCAAGCCTGATTTCGAACGTCTGCGCCGCTACTGCCAAGAGCGCCCCGAAGACCGCGACGCGTGCACCACCAAGGGCGAGCTGGTGGTCGACCGCGACGATTTGCAACCCCAGGCCGATCCGCGCATCCATGCCTTGATGCTGATGGCGCCGCTGAGCTTGATGTTTGGCCGCCACACCCTGGCGGACGTGCATGTGCCGGTGCTGCTCTACAGTGGCGATGGCGACCAGTTGGTGGCCGTGGACAAGAACGCCGCCGCCCTGGCGCGCAAGTTGCCGCAGCCCCCGGATTTCAAGCTGTTGGCCGGGGCCGGGCACTTTGTGTTCATGGCGCCGTGTGACAGTGATCAATTGGCGAGCATGCCGGCCATTTGCACGGATGCCGATGGCGTCGATCGCGAAGGCATTCACCGCGACCTGGTCTCCGAGGCCGGGCGTTTTTTCAGCCATACCCTGGGCGAGGCCACCCGCGCCGGCTTGCAGACCGCTGATCAGTAGGCGCGACGCCTGAGCAATACGGTCAGGCCGAGCGCGCTGACCGACAGCAAGGCCGCGCAGAAGAAGATCCAGCCATAGCCGAGGTTCAGCGCCACGGCGCCCATCAACGGCCCGGCAATCGCCAGGGCCAGGTCGAAAAACACCGCATAGGCACTCAGCCCCGCGCCGCGGCTGCTGTCCGGCACTTGCTTGATGGCTTCCACGCCGAGCGCCGGGTACACCAGTGACAAGCCAAAGCCGGTCAACCCGGCGCCGATCAAGGCCACGCTGGTAGACGGCGCCAGCCACAACAGCGTCAGGCCCAGGGTTTCGATCAGCATGCAGGCGATGGCGGCGGTGAACCCGCCAAACCGGCTGATGGCGGAAATGAACACCAGGCGCGAGAGAATAAAACACACGCCAAATACCGTCAGGCAATACGCCGCACCGGTCCAGCCGCGATTGAGGTAATACAGGGTGATGAAGGTCGTCAGCGTGCCGTAGCCAATCGAGGCCAGGCACAGGCTGGCGCCGAACGGCGCGATACGCCCGAACACCGCCCAGAACGGCAGCCGCTCGCCACGCACCACTGGCACCGACGGTTTATTGCGGATCAGCACCAGGCCCAACGCCGCCAGCACCGCGAGGGCAAGACCGAGGCTGGTGTAGCCGTAATCAGCCACCATCACCACGCCAAGTGGCGCACCAATCGCAATCGCGCCGTAGGAGGCGATGCCATTCCAGGAAATCGAGCGTGCGGTGTGCTCGGCGCCCACCGCGCCCATGCACCAACTGATGGTCCCCACGCCAATCAGGCCCTGGGCCACGCCGAGTAACAGGCGACCGGCGATCAGAATACCCAGGCTCAAGCTCGGCAGACTTTCCAGCAGCGTGGCGATAAAGGTCAGTACACCGCTGATCAGAATGCCGGCCAGGCCTAGCACGATCGCGCGTTTGGTACCGACGTTATCCGACATCCGCCCGGCCATCGGACGGCTGAGCAGCGTGGCCAGGTACTGTGAACCGATGGTCACCCCGGCCACCACGGCGCTGAAGCCCAGTTGCTCGTGCACATAGCCTGGAATCACCGCAATCGGCAGGCCGATGCAGATAAAGGCAATGAAGGTGTAGAAAACGATGGAAACGATCTGCCGGGTGATCGACAGGGAGGAGGGGGCGGCGGGCATGAATACTCAATCGCTGGCGGGCGGTAAAGCATCATGGCATATCCTGCCTCCCTGTAGGAGCGAGGGACGCCTACCGTACATCCCTGTGGCGGGCTTGCCCGCTAAGGCGGTATGTCAGCCACTGAATCCATAGCTGAACCACCGCTTTCGCAGGCAAGCCAGCTCCCACATGGGTTATGCATGGCCCACAAAATCAGCGCCTGGCGCAGATCCCCTGTGGGAGCGGGCTTGCCCGCGAAGGCGGCGTGTCAAACAGTGAATCTATAACTGAACCACCGCTTTCGCAGGCAAGCCAGCTCCCACAGTGGTTATGCATGGCCCACAAAATCAGCGCCTGGCGCAGATCCCCTGTGGGAGCGGGCTTGCCCGCGAAGGCGGCGTGTCAATCAGTGAATCTATAACTGAACCACCGCTTTCGCAGGCAAGCCAGCTCCCACACTGGTTATGCATGGCCCACAAAATCAGCGCCTGGCACAGTTTCCTGTGGGAGCGGGCTTGCTCGCGAAGGCGGTGTGTCAGTCAGTGAGTCTATGGCTGAACCACCGCTTTCGCAGGCAAGCCGGCTCCCACATGGGTTATGCATGGCCCACAAAATCAGCGCCTGGCGCAGATCCCCTGTGGGAGCGGGCTTGCTTGCGAAGGCGGTGTGTCAGTCAGTGAATCTATAACTGAACCACCGCTTTCGCAGGCAAGCCTGTTCCCACATGGGTTATGCATGGCCCACAAAATCAGCGCCCGGCGCAGATCCCCTGTGGGAGCGGGCTTGCCCGCGAAGGCGGTGTGTCAGTCAGTGAATCTATAACTGAACCACCGCTTTCGCAGGCAAGCCGGCTCCCACATGGGTTATGCATGGCCCACAAAATCAGCGCCTGGCGCAGATCCCCTGTGGGAGCGGGCTTGCTCGCGAAGGCGGTGTGTCAGTCAGTGAATCTATAGCTGAACCACCGCTTTCGCAGGCAAGCCAGCTCCCACATTGGTTATGTATTGCCCACAGAATCAGAGCCCGGCGCAGATCCCCTGTGGGAGCGGGCTTGCCCGCGAAGGCGGTCTGCGCTGTCGCAGGCAAGCCAGCTCCCACACTGGTTATGCATGTCCCACAGAATCAGCGCCCGGCACAGTGCGGATGCAAAAAAGCCCTATCACAGGGACAGGGCTTTTTCTTGCAGCTTGTAGCTAAGCGCTGTTCTTAGAACACCACACCCTGGCTGCGCAGGTAGTCGTCATAGGTGCCGCTGAAGTCGATCACGCCGCTTGGGCTCAACTCGATAATGCGAGTGGCCAGGGACGATACGAACTCACGGTCGTGGCTGACGAAGATCAGCGTGCCCGGATAGTTCTCCAGCGCCAGGTTCAATGCTTCGATGGATTCCATGTCCAAGTGGTTGGTCGGCTCGTCCATGATCAGCACGTTGGGCTTTTGCAGGATCAGCTTGCCGAACAGCATGCGACCTTGTTCACCACCGGAGATCACTTTGACCGACTTCTGGATCTCGTCGTTGGAGAACAACATACGGCCCAGCGTGCCACGGATCATTTGTTCGCCCTGAGTCCACTGGCCCATCCAGTCGAACAGGCTCACGTCGTCTTCGAAGTCGTGGGCGTGGTCCTGGGCGTAGTAGCCCAACTCCGCGGCGTCGGTCCACTTGATGCTGCCGGCATCCGGAGTCAGTTCATTGACCAGGGTGCGCAGCAGGGTGGTCTTGCCGATACCGTTCGGGCCGATGATCGCCACGCGCTCGCCGGCTTCAACCTGGAAGCTGAAGTCTTTGAACAGCGGCTTGCCGTCAAAACCCTTGGCCATTTTTTCGACCATGACCGCCTGGCGGTGCAGCTTTTTGTTCTGCTCGAAACGGATGAACGGGCTCACACGGCTCGACGGCTTGACTTCGGCCAGCTGGATCTTGTCGATCGCCTTGGCACGGGAGGTGGCCTGCTTGGCTTTCGAGGCGTTGGCCGAGAAGCGGCTGACGAAGGATTGCAGTTCGGAGATCTGCGCTTTCTTCTTGGCGTTGTCCGACAGCAATTGCTCGCGGGACTGGGTCGCCACGGTCATGTACTCGTCATAGTTGCCCGGGAACAGGCGCAGCTCGCCGTAGTCCAGGTCAGCCATGTGGGTGCACACGCTGTTCAGGAAGTGACGGTCGTGAGAGATGATGATCATCAGGCTGGAGCGCTGGGTCAGGATGTTTTCCAGCCAGCGGATGGTGTTGATGTCCAAGTGGTTGGTCGGTTCGTCGAGCAACAGCACTTCCGGGTCGGAGAACAGCGCCTGGGCCAGCAATACGCGCAGCTTCCAGCCTGGGGACACTTCACTCATCGGGCCGAAATGCTGTTCCAGGGGAATGCCCAGGCCCAGCAGCAGTTCACCGGCGCGGGATTCGGCGGTGTAGCCGTCCATCTCGGCGAACTCGGTTTCCAGCTCGGCCACGGCCATGCCGTCTTCTTCGCTCATTTCCGGCAGCGAGTAGATGCGGTCGCGTTCGGCCTTGACCTTCCACAGCTCCTCGTGGCCCATGATCACGGTGTCGAGCACGGTGAATTCTTCATAGGCGAACTGGTCCTGGCGCAGTTTACCCAGGCGCACATTCGGCTCGAGCATGACCTGGCCGCCGGACGGGTCGAGGTCGCCACCGAGGATTTTCATGAAGGTCGACTTGCCGCAACCGTTGGCACCGATCAAACCATAGCGGTTGCCGGCGCCGAACTTGACCGAGACGTTCTCGAAGAGCGGCTTGGCGCCGAACTGCATGGTGATGTTAGCTGTGGAGATCAATTACTTTACCTATCAATGGGTTGCGAGCGTGACGGCAGGTGCCTTCCGGCATGCGTCAACAGCGACATCAAGGCGCGAAACCCGGTCGCTGAACACAAAATTTGGGATGTGTGTTGGAATTTGGCGCGCATTGTCGCATATGTCAGGCGACAGTTGTATGGCGAGCGAAGGATGGTTTTGCCAAGGTCTCCGGCATGGCCAGCCACAGCAGCATCAAGGCAGCGGCCGCAACCGCCGCCAACGTCAGGAACGCCGCGTTGTAGCCAGCCTGCTGCACCACGAAACCGGCCAGGCTGCTACTGAGCGCCGCGCCGAGGCCAAATACGGTGGAGAGGGCGCCCAGGCTGACGTTGAAGCGCCCGGTGCCTTGGGTCAGGTCTTTGACAATCACCGGGAACAGGGCGCCGAAAATGCCGGCGCCGATACCGTCGAGCATCTGCACGGCCACCAGCCAGTAGGGGTCGCTGGACAAGGTATAGAGCACGCCACGCAGCGGCAGTATCAGGAAACCTACAAGCAACAGCGGCTTGCGCCCCCAGATATCGGCCTTGAGCCCGACCAGCCAGGCCATCGGCACCATCACCAACTGTGCGGCGACAATGCAGGCTGAAGTCAGCGGGGTGGCCATCTGCAAATTGATCTGCGCCAGTTTCTGGCTGACCAGCGGCAGCATCGCGGCGTTGGCCAGGTGAAACAGCGCGCAGCAGATGGCGAACAATAACAGCGGTTGGTTGGCCAGCAACGCTTTCAGGCCCGAGGGCTGTTCATGGTCGGTGTGATGGGCCGGATCGAAACCACGGGCGACCTCATGGTCAATCGCCTTGGCCGGCACGCAACTGACCGCAATGACACTGGCGACCGCCATAAAGGCCATCAGGTAGAACACCACCACCGGCCCGAACAGGTACGCCAACCCGCCGGCCAGCAATGCGGCCACGGCATTGCCAGCGTGGTTGAAGGTCTCGTTGCGCCCGGTACGCCGGGTGAAGGCGCGCGGCCCGGTGATCCCCAGCGAAATGGCGGAAATTGCCGGGGCAAAGACAGACGCAGCTACGGCGCTGGCCGCCTGGGTCAACGCCACCCAGCCAAATGAGCTGACGAAGGGCAGCATCAGGCAACTGCCCGTCACCAGCAGCGCGGCAATGGCAACCACCGCGCGTTTGCTGCGAGTGCGGTCGATCAGCGCACCTGCGGGGCCTTGGGTCAGTAAGGCGGCGATGCCTGCCAGGGTCATGACCACGCCAATGCTGGCCGGCTCCCATTGATGCACGGCCAGCAGATAGATTGCCAGGTACGGTCCGAGACCGTCGCGCACATCGGCGAGAAAGAAGTTCAGGCTGTCCAGGGATAAAGCGATGCGCAGGTCTGAATGACGGGCCACGGTGCTGACCTTCAAGAGCCGCGTTCAGGGGCTGAACGCGCGTTGGATTAGTGACCTGTGGGCTGGGTGATAAGTTTCGCGGTCGGGGAGGCTTTCCTCCTGCGTGCATTTAACTTACTTTCCAAAGCCCACTGTAATGAGTTTCTGGAGAAGCAATGGACATGCCCTCAGCGCAAGAGGCGATCGCCAGCAACAAAAATGCCTGGGATGAATCTGCCGGGTTGCACAAAGATACTCCGACCTGGACGGCACTGCTGGCCTCCGTCGCCGCGCCTGATTTTTCCTGCCTTGACCCGACCATCACCACCTTGCTGCAAGAGGCGGGTGTAATGGGCAAGGATGTGGTGCAGTTGTGCTGCAACAACGGGCGCGAAAGCCTATCGCTGTATGGCTTGGGCGCGCGTTCGGTGGTGGGGGTCGATCAATCCCGGGCGTTTCTTGAACAGGCGCGAGAATTGGCCGAGGTCTCGCCGCATAGCCCTGAGTTCATTGAGACCGATATCCACCATTTGCCGGAGCGTTTGCAGGCACGCTTCGATATTGCCCTGGTGACCATTGGCGTGCTGGGTTGGATGCCGGATGTGGCGCTGTTCATGCGCCAGGTTGCCAGTGTGCTGAAGCCCGGCGGCACGCTGGTCATGTACGAAACCCATCCCTTTCTCGAGGTGTTTGACCCCTGTGGGGCCAACCCGATGCAGCCTGCCAGTTCTTACTTTCAGCGCGAGCCCTTTGTACTGCAGGAGGCAATTGTCTATGAAGGGAAGGATGAACGGCCCGGGCCCACCTCCTATTGGTACGTACATACCCTGGGCAGCGTGGTCAGCGGGGCTATCGCAGCGCAGTTGCAGATCGCCCATTTGCAGGAATACCCGCATTGCAACCGGGAAGAACTTTACGAACAGTATGAGCATCAGGTCGCGCAAATGCCCCTGTGTTTTACCCTGACAGCGACCAAGCGTGATGGCTGATCAAGGTTTGCGCAGGCAAAAAAAGGCCCGCGAGGAGAGGGCGGGCCAAGGGATTCACTGGAGTAGGTAGGCTTCACCCTATAGGTGGAAAAGTGAAGGCCTTGTGAAAATGCCGTGATCAAATCGGATGACCAATGCCGTTTGGTGTAGGAGCGAGCTTGCTCGCGAAGAACGCTAACGATTACGCGTGTTGCCTGAATCAGACGCGGCGTCTGGGAGTTTTTCGCGAGCAAGCTCGCTCCTACAGAGGGGCATTCAAGAGCGCCGTACGAAGGTGCGCATGGTTTGCCCAGGGCCGGTGCTGAACACAGTGGGCCTGGGCATGCCTTCATCCGCTGCGATAAATACGAAATCATCGCCGTCGAGCCGGTAACTGGCGGGGAGCTGCTTGCCTGCGTCATCACCTATGTCGTCAGTCCAGGTAATGCTTTTGGGCGTGGTACTGGCGTCCAGCTCGAACCGACCCGCCAATAATAGTTCGCCACTGACCGTGGTCACTTCGAAGCGATCCCCTGAAATTGTGGTGATCGCGCCTGGCGCGCTGTGGGCATCCACGGGGTTGAGCACGCCATTGTCTTCAAGGGCTGTTTGTTCCCAAGTGCCTTGCAGTGCGCGAAAGTCCGAAGCGGAAAGGGGTGACATGCAAAGTCCTTATTGCTGTTCAAAAAAATGTTCAATTGTAGTGAGGCTGACACTGTTCCACCTGTAGGCGAAATTTTTTTCTTTATAAGACAGGTATTTGACAGCTTTTTCATGTTGTATTGACTACGCTTGCAACCAGATCAGTCTGACATGGCTGTGTCATTTGGCTTACTCACCGAAATGAAACCGAAATAATCCCTAAGTTTGTGGGATATTTCAGGGGACTGAGTGGTCACATCGCCATTGGTCTGCCGTATCCAGGGCGTTGTCCCTGATTTTTGAAGTCTTTTAGACTTCTGAGAATGATGGCCTTTTAGTATTATTTTAAGGTGTTCTTATTTTGAATCGTACTTCCCCGCTTCCACCTTCCGCAGCGTCTGATGAAATTGATTTGTTTGAATTGTTTCACGCCATCTGGCGACAAAAAAAGCTGGTGGTCGGGTGTACGCTTCTGGCCGGGGTATTAGGCGCAGGTTATGCCTTCCTGGCACCCAAGACCTATGAAGTCAGCAGTGTGTTGCGGCCTGCTGCAATCAACGAGCTAGACGCCTTGAACCGTTCGGAAGTGTATAAGTTGCCGCCTGCCGATGCGTTGCTCAAAGTGGGCGCACAGCTGGACTCTTATGATGCGCGCCTGGGGTTCTTCAAGGACCATGAGGAGTTGTTCAAGGCGTTCAAGAAACCGGGGCAAACCCTTGAGCAGAGCTTTGAGGCGTTCAACCGCAATTCCGTCAATCTGATTTTGCCCGACCCCAAGAAGTCCGATTCGCTCAGCAGCTACATCCGTCTGGAGCTGCAATACCCGACCGACGTCGACGGTGTTGCGATTCTCAACGGTTTTGTGGACTACGCCATTGCCGCCGAGCGTCAGCAGGTGGGTGCTGACCTGAAGGTGATCGTCAATAACCGCTTGAGCGAGCTCAAGGGCAAGATCGACGCCGCCCGCGCCAACTACGATACCGATAAAGAATCGAAAATCGCCAAGCTGCTGGAAGCCGACCGGCTCAAGCGTGCCCAATTGCAGGATGAGCTCAGCGCTTTGCGCTTGCAGATGAAGATGGAACGCACCAACCGCCTGGCCGAGTTGGCCGAAGCCATCAGCATTGCCAAGTCCATGGGCATCCGTACACCGACAACGCCGTCCTCTATGGCCGACTCCACCCGCACGGGTTCGAGCCAGGTCATGCGTACCGAGGTGAACAACCAGAAGATCCCGCTGTATTTCATGGGGACCGAGGCGTTGGAAGCCGAGCGCGCTGCATTGCAGCAGCGTACCAGCGATGACTTTACCAACCCGCGCATTGCCGAGATCGGCAAAGAGCTGCAACTGCTGGAAAGCAACCGCGAGGTTGAGGTACTGCGCAAGCGTGGCAATGAAGACATCTTCTTGCAGGACGTCGAGCCGCTTCGCGCTGAAGTCGCCAGGTTGCGTGGTTTGAACATCGACATGAGCAACCTCAAGCTGGTGACGATTGACCGTCGAGCCCAGGAGCCTCTGTCGCCGATCAAGCCGAAGAAGCCGCTGGTCATCGCGTTGAGCCTCGTCGGCGGCCTGTTGCTGGGCCTGATGATTGCGCTGATCCGCTACTTCGTTCGCAGCCGCGCTCAAGCCGTACCCTATACGGCATTAGGCGATCGCCGCGAGGGTAAAGATTCGCCGCTGTAACCCTGCAAACGCCCTCAAACAGGCAGGCTCAAGGGCCTGCCTGCTCCTACCCCCAGCACACTCAGTAGACAGCTTTTCACAATTCTTAGTTAACCTTTGGTTACAAAGTGTGGCTAAATAACTGCCAATGGTTGCACGCAGGCGGTTATCCCGCCGGCCGTGTCGCCTGTATGTGAATTGTGATTTCAGGTGCTGCTTATCCATCCTCGGCCGTTGTGGGCCCGCAGGAGCAGCCTGTTCTCTCCCTGACGTGTGACGAATCCCTTGAAACTCATCATTGTTGCTCTCTACGTTGCTTCCATTGCGTATGTACACCTGCGCGGTCGGGTGCGACACAAGCTGGGTCGCCAGCTTAGCGATCACTCGACGTTCCTGGCGCCGATCAACTGTTTCCTGTACCTGTTCTCCAAGCAGCCCAGCCGTCCCTTTCTCTCGCCCAGCGACTTCCCAGACCTGAGCCCATTGCAGGAGCACTGGGAAGAGATCCGCGAAGAAGGCCAGAACCTGATGCGGGCGGGGGAGATCAAGCGCTCGGAGCAATACAACGACGTAGGCTTCAACTCGTTTTTCAAGACCGGCTGGAAGCGTTTCTACCTCAAGTGGTACGGCGACAGTCACCCCTCGGCGATGAAGCTGTGCCCACGCACCACCGAGCTGGTGCAGAGCATCGGCTCGATCAAGGCGGCGATGTTCGCCGAGCTGCCTCCGGGCTCCAAGCTGGTGCGTCACCGTGACCCGTATGCAGGCTCCTACCGCTATCACCTGGGGCTGGATACGCCTAATGATCCAGGCTGCTATATCAACGTGGATGGTGAAAACTATTACTGGCGCGACGGTGAGCCGGTAATGTTTGACGAGACTTACATTCACTACGCGGAAAACACCACGCAACAGAACCGCATCATTCTGTTCTGCGACATCGAACGGCCGATGAAGTACCGCTGGGCGGCAGCGTTCAACCGTTGGTTCAGCCGTAATGTGATGGCCGCCGCGGGTTCGCCCAATGACGAGGGCGACAAGACCGGCGGCCTCAACCGTGCCTTCACTCTCCTGTACAAGATTCGCCTGCGTGGCAAAGAGCTTAAAAAGCGCAATCGCACGCGCTACTACCTGGAAAAGTGGGCGATCTTTGCCGGTCTGGCGCTGATCTTCATTCTTATCTGACCTGGCTCAGGGCGCGGATCACCCGGGTGGCTCCGCGCCCAGTTTGTCCCACATCTTTTTGCTGATCTTCTGCCGATTGGCATACCCCGCCCACGGGTCGTCCTTCAACGTTTGTAGCCGCTGATGCAGGTTCGCCACTGTCCACTGTTGGGCGCCGCGCAATCCTTTCAACTCCTCTCGACTCACTGGCACCGACACTGGCAAGCCTGGGCGTGCCCGCACTGAATACGCCGCCACGGTACTGGCGCCACGGGCGTTGCGCAGGTAATCGATAAAGATCTTGCTCACGCGGTTCTTGGGGCCGCTGGTGGCGGTAAAGCGTTCGGGCAGTTGCCGGGTCATGAATTGGGCAATGGCTTTGGCGAACGCCTTCACGGTGTCCCAGCCATTGCGCCGGGCCAACGGCACGATCAAATGCAGGCCCTTGCCGCCGCTGGTTTTAACGAAGGCTTGCAAGCCCAGTTCATCGAGTACCGACAGGGTCAGTTGGGCGGCTTCCAGCATGGCTTTCCAGGGCAGGGCCGGGTCCGGGTCGAGATCGAGAACAAACAGGTCAGGCGTTTCGATCTTGTCTGCGGTGGCGCCCCAGGTGTGAAACTCGACCGTGCCCATTTGCACGGCGCCGACCAGGGCATCCACGCTGTCTATTTCCATCAGGCGCGCATGACCTGGATCCAGCGCCGGGTCCAATTGCTTGATGTGCGGGATTGCCATGCGCTCTGAGTGCTTCTGGAAGAACTGCTCACCTTCAATACCTTCCGGCGCCCGCAACAATGACACGGCACGTCCACGCAGGAAGGGCAGTATCCATTCACTGATATCGGTGTAGAACTGCGCCAGTTGCTGTTTTTGCGTGCCGCTGTGCTTGTCGATAATGCGATCGGGGTGAGTGATTTTCACGTTCTTCACCGTTGCCTGGGCTTTACCGGCTTTCGATGCCCCGGATGCCTTGACCGACTTGGCCGCACGCGGCTGTTCGTGAATGATCTGCGAGGCTGGCTTGTCGGTACGCAGGCCCACAAACGCGGCCTGGCGCACCACGCCTTCACGGGTCCATTCGGCAAATTGCACCTCACCGACCAGGCTCGGCTCAACCCAGTGCACGCCACGGGCCTGGGCACTGGTCAGCGGCTTTTGCAGTGGCGAGTCCTTGCGCTCAAGCGGTGTGAGCTGGGCATAGATACTTTTCAGCGCCGCCTGATCAAATCCCGTGCCTACGCGCCCGGCATATACCAGGCCTGCCTCATCGTTGACCGCCAGCAGCAGCGCACCAAAGCCGCTGCGCGAACCTTGGGGGCGGGTGTAGCCAACGATCACGAATTCCTGGCGCAGGCGGCATTTGAGCTTGATCCAGTTGTCACTGCGCCGCGACACGTAAGGGCTGCCAGCACGCTTGCCGATCACCCCCTCCAGGGCCAGGTCACAGGCGCTTTCGAAAATATCGCGCTGGCTGGCGGCAAAGGCTTCGGAGAAGCGCAGCAGTTTGCTTCGGCTGCCAGACAGTGCGGATTTAAGCGCAGCGCGACGCTCTTCGACCGGGTCTTCGCGTTGGTCGCGACCGTTCAAGAACGGGGCATCGAACAGGTAATAGACGATGTCCAGGCTGCGGCCGATATCGAACGCATTTTGCAGCGCCTGGAAATCCGGCAGCCCGTCGCCATTGAGGCTGACCACTTCGCCATCCAGCCAACTGTCTTTGAGCTTGAGCGCTTGCAAGGCTTTGCACTGACGCGGCAGGCGCTCGGTCCAGTCGTGGCCGTTGCGGGTGAACAGGCGCACTTCACCGTCGCGAATGCGCGCCATGATGCGGTAGCCGTCGAACTTGATTTCGTAGCGCCAATCACCTTCGGGCGCCCGGTCCACCAGGGTTGCCAATTGAGGGGCGAACTCATCCGGCAGGGCAGCGGTACGCTTGGGCGCTTTGGCTTTTGGCGCGGCCTTGGGTTTGGCCTTGGCCTTGGCTTTTGGCTTACCCACCACCGCATCGCTGAGCACGCTGGCGGGCTCGGCCTCGACAATATCGAACTCAGAGGCCGGGCGCGCCTGCTGATCGTTTTCCTTGATCAACAGCCACTGCTCCTTGTCACCGCTGCCCTTGAGGCGGGTACGCACCAGCGCCCAGTCACCGGAGAGTTTTTCACCCACCAAGGTGAATTTGAGTTTACCCGCCGCGTAGGCTTTGCGCGGGTCATCGTGGGGTTGCCAGATGCCTCGGTCCCACACGATTACATCCCCCGCACCGTATTGGCCGGTGGGGATACTGCCCTCGAAACTGCCATAGCTCAGTGGGTGGTCTTCAACATGCACCGCCAGGCGTTTCTGGCTCGGGTCCAGGCTTGGGCCCTTGGGCACCGCCCAGCTCAACAGCACGCCATCCAGTTCCAGGCGAAAGTCGTAATGCAGGTTGCGCGCATCGTGCTTTTGAATCACAAAGCTTAGGGCCGAGGCTTTACGTTTGCTGGGTGAGCTGCCGGCGGGTTCGGCGGTGATCTTGAAATCACGCTTGCTGTTGTACTCGCTCAGGGGCTTTGCCATGTTGTTCTCCCGTCAATGGCAGGCTCAAGAGGCCTTGTTATTGGACTTTTTCGCGGGGCTCTTTTTCGCCGCAGGTTTACCCGCCAGGCTGCGTTTGAGCAGTTCGGTCAGGTCGATGACATCGGCGGACTTGCGCTCTTCGCCGCCTTCGGCGGTTTCCACGTCTTCGATCTTGCCGGCCTTGGCCTTCTTCGCCACCAGCGCCCGGATCTTGTCCTGGAAGCTGTCACGGTATTCATCGGGCTGCCAATCGGCGCTCATGTCTTCCACCAGGCGCTTGGCCATGTCCAATTCACCTTTGGCCAAGGTCGGCTTTGTCACATCGCTGCCCAGTTCCAGTTCATCCAGGCTGCGCACTTCGGCCGGCCAGCGCAGCATGACCAGCACCAGGGCCGACTCCAGCGGCATCAATGCAGCCAGGTGTTGCTTGGTATGCAGCACCACGTTGGCCAGCGCGACCTTGCCGGTTTTTTTCAGCGCTTCGCGCAGCAGTGCATAGACTTTGCCGCCGCGTTTATCCGGGGCGAGGAAGTAGGGCGTGTCGATGTTTTGCAGGGGGATCTGGTCGCTGGCGACGAAGGCGATGATTTCGATGGTCTGGGTGGACTTGGGATGGGCCGAGCGAATCTCGTCTTCGCTGAGCACCACGTAGCGTCCTTTTTCAAACGCCACGCCCTTGACGATGTTTTCCTTGGTGACTTCCTTGCCGGTGGTTTTGTTGATGCGCTTGTAGCCCACCGGGTCCATGCTGCGTTTGTCCAGCCAGTCAAAGTCGACGCCTTGTGAAGAGGTCGCCGAAACCAGCGATACCGGGATGTGAACCAAGCCAAAACTGATGGCGCCTTTCCAGATTGCCCGTGGCATAGGTGTGATTCCTCAACGAAGAGCCTGTGTGCTGGTGACTCGCAGCGCAGGGCAAAAGTTTCGGCGGATAGATGCTCGGACAGATCGTGTTACACCTGATGAGAAACTATTTAGTGTCACAACCCGAACCCACGGCGTAGCGTGTTATCGAAAGCACGTAGTACTTGGCAGAGAGAGGTTTGGCCATGAACCGTTGTGTACGTCATCTTGCAGCATTGGCGCTGGGCCTGGCCCTCGCGCCGTGGGCCCAGGCGCAAAACCTGCCGGGCCGCAGCAGCGACCACGGCCCTATTCATCGGGCCAACCCCAATAGCATGCAGGGCACCCAGCCCAATGCACCGGCGGTTCGCAGTATCCAGCCTGTCCCGGCCAACCCGCGGCCGACGCTGGAAAACGGCGGCATCGGCAACCGCTACCCCAAGCAGGAGGCGGCACCCAGCCGTCCGGCCACCGCACCCAAAGCGCCCACCTATGATGCCAACGGCAATCGCCGCTAAGGATTTCGCCTTATGTTTGTACGTAAAACCCTGCTAGCCGCCCTGTGCGCCACCGCGTTGCTGCCGTTGAGCGCGGTGTATGCCGCCGATAGCCAACAGTTCCCCAGTGAGCAAGGCAGCATCACGGCCACGCCGGTTGCCAAGGGCCTGGACCATCCGTGGGCGCTGGCGTTTTTGCCCGACCAGCAAGGTTTCCTGGTGACTGAACTGCCTGGAAACCTGCGCTTTGTCAGCCCCGACGGCAAGCTCTCTGCACCCTTGAAGGGCGTGCCACAGGTTTGGGCCAAAGGGCAGGGCGGGTTGCTGGATGTGGTGCTGTCGCCAGACTTCAAGCAGGACCGCCTGGTGTACCTGTCGTACGCCGAAGGCGGTGGCGAGGGCGGCAAGGCCGGCACGGCCGTAGGGCGTGGGCGCCTGGCGGCCGACTTGAGCGGCTTGGAGGACTTCAAGGTGATTCTGCGCCAGGAGCCCAAGCTGTCTACCGGCAACCACTTCGGTTCGCGCCTGGCCTTTGACCGTGACGGCTACCTGTTCGTGACCCTGGGTGAGAACAACGACCGCCCCACGGCCCAGGACTTGGACAAGCTGCAAGGTAAAGTGGTGCGCATCTACCCGGATGGGCGCGTGCCAGATGACAACCCCTTTGTCGGTCAGCCCGGCGTGCGTCCTGAGATCTGGTCCTATGGGCAGCGTAACCCGCAAGGGCTGGCCTTGAACCCGTGGAGCGGCACGATTTGGGAAAATGAACACGGGCCCCGTGGTGGTGATGAAGTCAATATCATCGAGCGCGGCAAGAACTACGGTTGGCCGCTGGCGACCCATGGCATCAACTATTCCCTGTTGCCGATTCCCGAAGCCAAGGGCAAAACGGCCGAGGGCACAGTGGCACCCCATCATGTGTGGGAGAAGTCGCCGGGCATCAGTGGCATGGCGTTCTATGACGGCGACCGGTTCAAGGCCTGGCAGCACAACCTGTTTATCGGTGCGCTGGTCAGCCAGGAGCTGATTCGCTTGCAGTTCGAGGGTGACAAGGTGGTTCACGAGGAACGCTTGCTGGGCGAATTGAAAGCGCGGATTCGCGATGTGCGACAGGGGCCGGATGGCTTTCTGTACGTGCTGACGGATGAGGATGATGGTGTGTTGTATCGGGTGGGGCTGAATCAGGACTAAACGTGTGGGAGGGCGCTGTTAGCAGACGTTGATCCAATTGATGCCCCGCGATCCAAATGTGTGAGCTGGCTTGCGAAGGCATAGGTATCTACACAACTTTGTGGGTTGTAACAGCAGACGGTAACCACGATGCGAAGCGAACCGCTCTTGATCTGCTCTTGATCTCAGGCGCCCCGTTAAACCACGCTGGCCGGAATTCGACAGGGATTTGGGGGGTAAACCGGCAGGGATGCCGGTTTAGCCGCCCCGCGCCATGGAAGGCGCGTGGCGGCGGCCCCCCAAATCACTGGCGAATTACGGGCACACCGAGCCTAAGCGAGGTGCCGAGTGGTGGGGCAAGAGCGTTTTGCTTACTTTTGCGCTTTTCAAAAGTGAGCCGCCGTCAGGGCGGAACCCTAGGTGGCCGTTACCGCAGCAATGGATATGTACTCGGTATAACGGTGTCGACTGTTAGTCCGTCTTCGCAGGCAAGCCAGCTCCCACATTGGATCTCACGCTGCCTACAGAATCGGGGTTATAGCCCGAGTTCTGACAGGCCCGGATGCTCATCCGGGCGCCGGCCCAGCGGCCAATGGAATTTGCGCTCGCTTTCCTTGATCGGCATATCGTTGATGCAGGCAAAGCGGTTGGCCATCAAGCCGTTCTCGTCGAATTCCCAGTTTTCGTTGCCGTACGAGCGGTACCAGTTACCCGAATCATCGTGCCATTCATAGGCGTAGCGCACGGCGATGCGGTTATCGGTGAAGGCCCACAGTTCTTTGATCAGTCGATAATCAAGCTCCTTGGCCCATTTACGGGTCAGGAACTGCTTGGCTTCTTCGCGGTTATGGGCAAATTCGGCGCGGTTACGCCAGTTCGTGTCCAAGGTGTAGGCCAGGGACACACGCTGCGGGTCGCGGGAGTTCCAGCCATCTTCGGCCAGGCGGACTTTTTCGATGGCAGACGTGCGGGTAAACGGCGGCAGGGGCGGACGGACTTCTTCTTGGGCTGACATGGGCGACTCCTCGAAGCAATAAAGGTTGGGTCTAAAGTTGCCTGGGCTGTGGGTTCACAGTTGCAGTAAGGTTCGCGCCATGCATTGCGCATTATCGGCAGCTGTTGAATCACCCATGACCAGGGCAACGGTAATGGCGCCATCGATCAGGATCAGCAGTTGCGCGGCCTGCTGCTCCGGGGCGGCGGTGCCATGTGCTTGGCACAGTTCAAGTGCGTACTCGAACAGTTTGCGTTTATGGGCCTTGGCCAACAGGCGCACCGGGTCTTGGCCGTCGCCAGTTTCGCCACTGGTGTTGATAAAGGCGCAGCCGCGAAAGTCTGCCGAGCCGAACCAGCCTTTGAGCGCGCTGAAAAGCCCCAGCAGGCGCTCGCCGCTGTCGTCGCTGCGTTCCACTTCGCTGCGCAGCCACTGCATCCAGCGTTCGTCGCGGCGTTGCAGGGCGGCCACCACCAACTCATCCTTGTTGGCGAAGTAACGATAGATACTTTTTCTCGACACGCCGGCGGTTTTCACCAGTAAGTCCATGCCGGTGGCAGCGATGCCGTGGCGATAGATCAACTTCTCGGTGACGTCGAGGATAATATCGCGGGTTTCATTCTGGGTTATATCGTTCATGTCGATTACAGTAGAACGATCGTTCTTCATGGTCAACAGGGTTTTTTAAATTACCCACCGCGAGACCTGAGCAGCCTCATGGTGTAAGCTTTGGGCCTCTTCGGATTCGACCCATTGCGAGCCCTATGCCGTCGTTCTTCAAACGCTCCCTGTTGCCCAAGCTGCGCGGTTTTCCGTTGTCCAACGAGGCCATTGAGGTGCTGCCCAGCGCCGACGCCTATCGTCGCTGCCTGCTGGAGAAAATCGCCCAGGCCACGCGGCGTATCTACATCGTTGCTTTGTACTTGCAGCAGGACGAGGCGGGGCAGGAGATCTACGACGCCCTACACGCCGCCAAGGCCGCACGGCCTGAACTGGACATCGTGGTGATGGTGGATTGGCTGCGCGCCCAGCGCGGGTTGATCGGCGCGGGCAAGCAACCGGGCAACAGCGCCTGGTACCAGGCGATGACCCAGCGCCACGCCACCGAAGTGCCGGTGTACGGCGTGCCGGTGCAAACCCGCGAGCTGTTCGGCGTGTTGCACCTCAAGGGTTTCGTGATTGATGACAGCGTGCTGTACAGCGGCGCCAGCCTGAACAACGTGTACCTGCACAAGTTCGACAAATACCGCTTCGACCGTTACCACCTGATCCATAGCCAACCCTTGGCCGATTCGATGCAGCATCTGGTGGAGCACGGCCTGGTAGCGTCCAAGGCCGTGCATCGCCTGGACCTGCCGAACCCGCCCACCACCCGCAGCCTGCGCAACGACATCGGCGACCTGCGCAGCCGTCTCAAGCATGCGACCTACGACACCACGGCCGGGCAGTTACCCAACGGCCATCTGTCGGTCAGCCCCTTGCTGGGCGTTGGCAAGAACAACCCGTTGAGCCGGGTGATCCTCGAACTGATCGCCAGCGCCCAGCAGCAACTGACTATTTGCACGCCGTATTTCAACCTGCCATTGCCGGTGACCCGTGAGATCAACCGCGCCCTGGCACGCGGCGTGAAGATCGACATCGTGGTGGGCGACAAGACCGCCAACGACTTCTACATTCCGCCCACCGAGCCTTTCAAGGTGATTGCGGCGTTGCCGTACTTGTACGAGATCAGCCTGCGGCGCTTTGCCAAGCGGCATCAGCCGATGATCAACAGCGGCCAGTTGAACCTGCACTTATGGCGCGACGGCGATAACACCTACCACCTCAAGGGCATGTGGGTGGATGAGCGCTACACCTTGCTCACCGGCAACAACCTCAACCCTCGGGCATTTCGCCTCGACCTGGAAAACGGCTTGCTGATCGACGACCCTCAAGGCCAATGGCTGGAGCCGCGAAGCGCCGAGCTTGCGAATATTTTCCAGCACACCACGCGTATCCAGGGTTACCAGCAATTGCAGACGCTGGTGGATTACCCGCCCGCCGTCGGCAAATTCCTGCGGCGTGTCAGCCGGGTGCGGATCGAGCGCTTGCTGTACCGCATTCTCTAACTGAGCAACGTGCTGGCAAAAAAACACCCAGGCCCTTCGACAGGGACTGGGTGTTTTTTTTGTGGGCGGCAGTTAGTTCAAACCCAGCTTGCCGCGCAGGGTTGAGAGGTCTTCGGCCAGGGTGTTGACCGGGCCGACCAACGCCTTGCGGTCGTTGTCCTTGACCTTGTCATAGGTCTCAAAGCCGCCATCCTTGGTTTTGTACTTGGCCAGGATCTTGTCGACGCTGGCAAAGTTTTTGTCGACCTTGGCCAGGAAGGCCTGGTCTTGCTGCCCGATCTGGCCGCGGAACAGGTCGACGATTTTTTTCGCGCCGTCGATGTTGCCCTGGAAGTCGTACAGATCGGTGTGGCTGTAGCGGTCTTCTTCACCGGAGATCTTGGTGGCCGCGACTTCTTCGAGCAACGCAGCGGCACCACCAACGACTTTCTCCGGCGGGAAAGTCAGGCCATCGACGCGGGTCTTGAGGTCATTCACATCGGCGTTGAGCTTGGCGGTCAGCGCTTGCAGGCCCTGGGTCGAGTTCTGCGAGAACAGCGTGTATTCAATGCGGTGAAAGCCGGTGAAGTCTTCGGCCGTCACGCCTTTTTCATGGTCGTCGACACGCGAGTCGATGGACGCGTCGAGGTCGCTGAACAGCTCGGCGATCGGCTCGATGGATTCATAGTGCACGCGAGTCGGCGCATAGAGCTTCTTGGCCGTGGCCAGGTCGCCCTTATTGATGGCGTCGGTGAACGCCTGGGTCTGGGTGACCAGTTCGCCGATTTCTTCGGTGACGTAGATCTTGTAATCCGACACCGGGCCCACCAGGTCCAACGGCGCAGTAGCGGCGAAGCTTGCCAGTGGCGAAAGGCTGAGTAACAACAACGCGATAGACGACTTCTTCATGGGAGACATTCCGCTCTGGTGTGTTTTAGGTCTTGGCAGGCGTTTGAGAGTGCGTTGCCGCGAGCAGCGTGCGCCCGATGAAATCCTTAGGGCCGGTGACCCCGGGCAACGTGAAGAAATACCCGCCACCCACGGGCTTGAGGTACTCCTCCAGCGGCTCGCCGTTGAGCCGGGTTTGCACGCTGATAAAGCCTTTCTCCAGGTCAGCCTGGTAGCAGATGAACAACAAGCCCATGTCCAGTTGACCGTTTTTGTTGACGCCGTTGGAGTAGTTGAACGGCCGCCGCAGGATCAGGTTGGCCTGGGTCTGCGGGGTGCGCGGGTTGGCCAGGCGGATGTGGGCATCGAGCTTGGTCAACTTGCCTTCCGGGTCCTTGCTGTAGTCCGGGACCTGGGTTTCATGCTGGCCGTCCATGGGCGCGCCCGTGGGCTTGATACGGCCGATGATGCTTTCCTGTTCTTGCAGCGGGGTGCGATCCCAGCGCTCGACAAAGTTACGGATGATGCGCACGGCCTGGTAACTGCCATGGGCGGCCCAGGCCGGTTCGTCGCTGGTGGGCTGTACCCAGACGATCTGGTCCATGGCCTTGTCATCGTTGGAATTGGGGTTGGCCGAGCCATCGCGAAAGCCCAGGAAGTTGCGCGCACTCTGCGCCGGCTCACCGGGTTTGGTCGGTGCCTGGGGCGGCACGCTGCCTTCCTGCTTCCAGCGCACCAGCAGCAGGTCGGGCAGGTTTTTGACGATGTCGCGCAGAGCGTGGATATTGGTGTCCGGCGTGTTGGAGCTGAACTGCAGGCTCAGGTCGCCATGGCACTGCGCCGGTTCCAGCGCATCGTTGGGGAAACCGACCATGCGACTCAGGCGCTTGGGTTTGGCCGCCGCGAGGCCGAAGCGTTCGTCGAACAATGACTCGCCGACCGACACGGTGATGGTCAGGTTATCGGGTGTGACCACCGGGCCAAGGATGCCGGAATCGGTAGGCGGTAATTTCGGGTCGACCTGGGGCACGGTGCCGCCGGTCATCAGGAACGCGATGCGCTCGTTGAGGGTGCGGAACAGGCGTTCCAGGTCTTCGCGGTCGCTGGCCAGCACATCGAACGCCACGACCATGCCGCAGGCCGGGCGCGGGGTGACGATGCCGCTTTGGTGCTTGCCGAAAAACGCTTGGTGGTCCTGGGTTTTGTCACTGCGTGGTGCGGTGGTGACTTGCTCGGCGGCTGCCGCCATGGCCGGGCAGCTCAGGCTGCTGCCGGCAATCGCAGCGCCGGTGGCCGCCATGCCCAACAGGACGCGGCGACGTTGGAGGTCAAACTGTTGTGTATCACTCATGTATGCGGTCGTCTTCACTGCAGGCCGGAAAGGCCAAGGGCTGGGTCGATTCCATCGAGTGCAACGGCCAGTGCCTTGGCCTTGTCGGCGATCTGCTTGCGCTGATCGGCTGTAACCTTGTCGTAGGTTGGGTAGCGGTCATTCACCTTGAGCCCGTTGAGTTCGGTGTCGAAGGCGTTGAGCGCGCTGTCGATAGTGGGGAGCAGGTCGGCGGCGGACTTGCCCAGCAACGGGCGCATCAGGTCGATCACTTTGTGCGCGACCTCCAGGTTGGCGGCAAAGCCGTTCAAGTCGATGTGGCTGTAGCGTTCTTCTTCACCGCTCGCCGCACGCACGTCCGCCAGGCTGTTGAGGTTGCGTACCACAATGCTCACCAGTTGCTCCGGTGGCAGGGACTGGGCCAGTAACTGTTGCTTGAGCGTGGTGACGTCGGTAACCAGGCGTTGGGCGACCGGCGCCAGGCCATCGAGGCTGTGTTGTTGGAACAGGCTGTATTCGAGGCGGTGGAAGCCGCTGAAGGCGGGGTCTTGCTCGCGCTGTTCAAAATAATCGGCGCGGGCGTTGATCGCGTTATCCAATTCGGCCAGACGCTGGGACGCCGGCGCCAAGCGCTGATACGCCTCGCGAGCCGGTACATACAGCGCCTGGGCCTGGGCCAGGTCACCGGCGGCGATGGCCTGTTGCAGGGCCGTCACGGCCTTGACCAGCGCACCGCCTTGGCCGCTCAGGTACACGCGAAACTCCGACAACGGGCCGATAAAGGCCACCATCGACGGCTTGGCCTTGGCCTGGGCGTCAGACTCTGCGGTGGGCGTGACATGCAAGGTGCCGCGCGGGTTGCTCAGCAGGCCACAGGTAATGGCGTAGTCGCCGGGCAGCAGGTTGGCGTTGATCACCTGGCTCAGGCCCGGGGCAATGTTTTCCCGTTCTTCGACCACCAGCACGCCGTCGAGGATTTCCCACTCCACCGCGCGGTCGGAACGGTTGATGATGCGAAAGCTGGCATGCCCGGCCGGTACCGTCAGGGCGTTGGGTTCGCAGGCGTGGCCGTGGATGGTCACCGCGATTTCATTGTGGTTGGCCTGGCGCTTGCCGGCGGCCAATTGCGAGGCGTAGTAGAACAGGCCACCGGCGGCGATCATCACCACCACCGAGCCGGCCACGCCCCAGCGCAAGGCGCGGGACGGTGGGGCCGATTGAGGGGTTGGGTTGGACAAGAGACGGTCCTTACTGGCTGGAAACGGAAGAAGTGTTGGCAACGGGCTGGGTAGGAGGCGAGGGCAGGAAGAACATCACCAGGGCCACTACCAGGTAAATCAGATAGGCGCCCAGGGTGCTGACGGTCGGTGCTTCCTGGTAACCGAACATGCCGGCCAGTACCGAGCCAAGTGGGCTGTCCATGGGCAATGCGGCGCTGAAATCGAACAGCACGGTTTGCCAGTGATTCCACACGCCGGCTTCATGCAGGGCTTGCACCGAGTTGGCGAGAATGCCGGCGGCGACCACCAGGATGAACAGGCCGGTCCAGCGGAAAAATGCACCGAGGTTCAGGCGCATGCTGCCGGAATAAATCAGCAAGCCCACGATGATGGCCAGGACCAGGCCGAGCAGGGCGCCTATCGGAGCGCCTGGGCCTTCACTCTGCTGAAACACGGCCAACAGGAAGAACACCGTCTCCAGCCCTTCGCGGGCCACGGCGAAAAACACCATGGCAATCAGCGCGAACACCTGATGCCTGGAGCCGGCCAGCGCATGGTCGAGGGATTCATGCAGCGAGTGCTTAATCGAGCGCGCCACCTTGCGCATCCAGAACACCATGGAACTGAGGATGCCCACGGCGACCAGCCCGACGACACCTTCAAACAATTCCTGCTGCTTTTGCGGGAATTCTGCACTCACCAACTCCAGGCCGCCGCCCACCAGCAGCGCCAGCGCCGCCGCAAGGAACACCCCGATCCACACCGCGGGCATCCACTGGCCACGCCCGGTCTGTTGCAGGTAACTGGCGATAATGCCAACGATCAATGCCGCTTCAATGCCTTCGCGCAGCATGATTAAAAAAGGAACGAGCATCGGGCACCCGGGCGCAACTAGTTAGGGAGCTAAGTTGTAACATAATGATACTCATTGCTAAACAAGAAATATTGACCTTTGCTGAACGTGGGCTGAACAGTGGTGGCGAAGCGCAACCGCCCTTATGATGCAGGCCAACCAGACCGCAGCCGGACAGCTCAACGCCCCATGTCGGAAAAAGACACCATCTCCATCCACCTCGTGCGCGAAGCGTTGTTGCAGAGTTGCGCGCCGGGAGCCGCCACCGTTGAGGCATTGAGCAAAGTCGGGATTGCCCCGGCGTTGCTTGAGCCGCCCGACGCTCGCGTGGCGGCCACGGCCTATGCACGCCTGTGGCGTTTGCTGGCGCGGCGCAGGGACGATGAGTTCTTTGGCATGGACCCGCGCAAGCTCAAGTCCGGCAGCCTGGCGTTCCTGTGTCGCGCCGCCATGGCGCAACCCAGCCTGGCGGCGGGCCTGGAAACCGGCTTGGGGTTTCTCTCACTGATGCTGGAGCACCTGCCAGCCCAGTTGGTGCGCCAACAGAGCCTGGCGGAAATTGTCCTGCTCGAGTCTGATGAGCCCAAGCGTGCGTTTACCTACTTTACCTACTGGATGATCGTCCACGGCGTCGCCTGCTGGCTGGCGGGGCGGCGCATTCCGATTCTCGCCATTGAGCTGCGTTGCGCGCAGCCGGACTTCTGTGACGATTATCAGGTGATGTTCTCTGACAACCTGCGCTTTGATCGACCCCGCACCCGCATGATCTTTTCCGCCGATTGCCTGGACCTGCCGATCAAGCGCAGCCCGCAGGAGCTCCAACGGTTCCTGGCCCATGCACCGGCTAACATTCTGGTCAAATATCGCGACCCCGAAAGCCTCGCCACGCGCATCAAGCACGACCTTCGGCAGATGCCCCCCGACACCTGGCCGGAAACCGAGGGGCTTGCCGCCAGGTTGTGTATTTCTGCGTCCACCCTACGCCGCCGCTTGGCGGAAGAGGGGCAGACCTATCAGGGGCTCAAGGACAGCGTGCGCAAGGAACTGGCGATTGTATGGCTGGCTGAACCGCAGATCAGCTTTGCCGAAATTGCCACGCGGTTGGGGTTTGCCGATGCGAGTTCGTTTTATAAGGCGTTTCGTAAGTGGTCTGGATCGAATCCCGGGCATTATCGGAGTTTGATTTTGAATGAAATAACGCCTGAGAAGTAAGCCGAGTGCGGGACTAGGAAGCAACTGACAGCGCCCTTCACTTAAGTATGACAGAACGATCCTTATTGTTTTTAGGAAGTGGCTGGCATATTCGGAGCAAAAAATCGAGTACGGTTTTACATACGATCCTACCCGGCGACTGGCACCAAATCATGAATGGTTTCAGTTTGGATGGATCGCACTCTTAACGGTGAGGGATCGCATTTGATGAGTGAGGAGGGGTGATAGTGACCTTCATGCGTTAAGTTCTCGAGACAGACTTTATGGTGAGCTTATGAGAAGTTTAATTGCATTACCCTTTGCTGCGTTAATGTTGCTGTCTGCTCAAGCGTCTGCACTGTGCTTGAGTGTTTCCGAAAGCTTTGGCGGAATAGTCGAGCCGGATAGTGAAATAACCGCCCATGGCCCATTCACGATAACCGGTAGCAACGGTTGTTCTGGCGCGAACATTGATGCCATGGTTTCAACCGGTGGGTCGGGTCGGGCTCCTCAAATTTCTATTGAGCGCGAAGTTGGCTCCGCTTGGACAAAGGTAGCGGCTAATCCTTTGTCACCTCGCGTTTCTTGGCTGGGGTCTTTCGGTACATATCGAGTCAGGGTGCATAATCCTGAGGCTGTATCAAAAACCTATTCAGGAACCGTCAGATACGGGCGTTAAGTGACAGGAAAAGCAGTGTGCCGCGACACCTGTAGCACACTGCTTTTTCCCAGTCAGGCATGCTCTTCCACCGATAAATCGTCTTTTGAAGAGTGGGCGAAATATAATAGAGCGTTAATCGCTCGATTAGCATCTACCATGCCTTGTATATATTCAGGAATGCCCTGTGAGCGCCTTACGTCTGGGTTGCTGTCCACAAAGGCCAGATAATCCTGCAGTTTTTCGTCGAACAGCGCTATAGCATTGAATTTCACATGTGTGTTCGTTTGCCTACCGTTGGCATCCGACGCTCCGTCGCCAGCGATGAAAATAAGAAATGCTTGTTCATCGATAATGTTGCTTTCGAATAGTCGTCTTCCTACCTTCTTAAGTTCATCCGTGCTGATGGACGTCATATCATAGTTTTTTAGAAACGTTTTTAAATCCGTGAGCTGCGCTCGCTTCGATATTCGCAACTCTTCAGCCGCCTGAGCTTCCTCGGTAACAGTAAACGTATTCGTCGTTCTCTCTGGATTTTTAATTACAAAAGCATCCGTCTGCTTTGAAAGCACACTAGGCATTACCACTCTCATGTCCATGCTCGTCTCCTTAATGGATGAACGGTTCACCCTGCTATCGACGTGCTGCACGGGATATTTAGCTCATCTAAATATTTGGGAAGTTTCTTTCAGATTCGGATTACAAATATAGAAAATTGACCGCAACGGCTGCAAAAAAAGCCCCGCGACCGAATGGACCGCAGGGCTAAAAATTGGCTGGATGCGACCAACCAAAGGAGCTCTTTACCTCACTTGTTGCTGGCGACCACCGTATCCGGCTGCCAGCCTCCACCCAACGCCTTGTAGATCGCCACAATGCCGCGATACAGATCCACTTCGGCCTGGGCCTGGGAATCTTCGGCGGCCAGGCGTTCGCGTTGGGCGTCGAGCAGGACCAGGAAGTCCACGGTGCCTTCGCGGTAGCGGATCGCCGCGAGGTCGGCGGCGGCGCGGCTGGATTCGCTTTGGCGGATCAGCGAGACCAAACGTTGCTGGCGCTTGCCGTAGTCGCTGAAGGCGTTCTCGGACTCTTCCAGCGCCAGCAGCACTTGCTGTTCATACGTTGCCAAGGCGCCATCGGCTTCGGCATTCGCACCGCGCAAACGCGCGCGCACGCTGCCCAGGTCAAATGCGGCCCAGGTGATGCTCGGGCCAAGGGACCAGGCATTCGCGGCGGCCGAGCCGATCTGCGAACCGCGCCCGGCGGTGAAGCCGAGGAAACCGCTGAGGCTCACCCGTGGGAACAGGTCGGCCTTGGCCACGCCGATACGTGCGGTGGCGGCGGCCAGTTTGCGTTCGGCGCTGAGGATGTCCGGGCGCCGTTGCAGCAGTTGCCCCGGGTCGCCAATTGGCAACGCCTTGGCAATCGCTGGCAGGTCTTTGGGGCTCAGGTCCACGCTCAGCTTGTCGGGGCGCTGGCCGAGGAGGGTGGCGATGCGGTTGCGCTCACGCACTTGTTCGGCCTGCAGTTGCGGCACGCTGGCTTCAACCGCTGCCAGGCGGGCGTCGGCGCGTTCGACGTCAAGCTGATCACCCACGCCGGCATCGCGCAGGCTGACGGTGATGGTGCGCGACTCCTGCTGGTTCTTCAGGTTGTCCAGGGCGATGCGTTCACGCAGTTGCGCGCCGCGCAGTTGGCCGTAGGCGTCCACCAGTTCGGCAATCATGGTGACTTGCAGTTGGTACAGGTCGGCTTCGGCCACTTGTTGGTCGGCGTCACTGGCTTCCAGGTTGCGGCGGATACGCCCGAACAAATCCACTTCCCAGGCCATGTCCAGGCCCAGGTCGTAGCGCTCGCTGTTGACACGCTTGGTGGTCTGGCCGGGAATCTGGCCCTTGCCCACATCGCTGCTGGCGCGGGAGGTGACCACCGGCATGATGTCGTTGGCCGCATCATCACGGATGGCCCGTGCCGCCCGCAGACGGGCGAAGGCCACGCGCAAATCACGGTTGCCGCTCAGGGACTGGGTCACCAACTGGTTGAGGGTCGGGTCGTCGAACTGCTGCCACCAGATGCCTTCGTACTTGGCGTGGTCGTAGCTCTTGGTGTCGGCGGCGGCCGTGATGTTGGCCGCCTCCAGTGGCTGGGTCTTGTAGTCCGGGCCTACGGCACAGGCGGCGAGCGCCAGTACCAACAAGCTCGGCAGGAATATTTTCACACTCATTGCTGTGTCTCCAGCTTCAAGGCCTTGGCCGCTTTGCGCGCTTCACTGCGCTCGACATAGCGACGGATCAGTACGTAGAACACTGGCGTCAGCAACAGACCGAAGAAGGTCACACCGATCATCCCGGAGAACACCGCCACGCCCATGGCATGGCGCATCTCGGCGCCTGCACCGCTGGAAAGCACCAGTGGCACCACACCCATGATGAATGCGAACGAAGTCATCAGGATCGGCCGCAGACGCAGGCGGCAGGCTTCCAGTACCGCGGCGAGCGGGTCGAGGCCTTCCTGCTGTTTATCCTTGGCGAATTCGACGATCAGGATCGCGTTCTTGCACGCCAGGCCCACCAGTACGATCAGGCCGATCTGGGTGAAGATATTGTTGTCGCCGCCCGAGATGATCACCCCGGTAATGGCCGACAGCAGCGTCATCGGTACGATCAGGATCACCGCCAGTGGCAGGCTCCAGCTTTCGTATTGGGCGGCGAGCACCAGGAACGCCAGCAGTACGCAAAGCGGGAACACAAACAGCGCGGTATTGCCCGAGAGGATTTGCTGATAGGTCAGGTCGGTCCACTCGTAGGTCATGCCGTTGGGCAGTTCATCTTTGAGCAGTTTTTCAATCGCGGCCTGGGCCTGGCCAGAGCTGTAGCCCGGCGCGGCGTTGCCGTTGATTTCTGCGGTGATGAAGCCGTTGTAGTGCATCACGCGGTCCGGGCCCGAGGTGTCGCTGACCTTGATAAAGGTCGCCAGGGGGATCATCTCGCCTCTGTTATTGCGCACTTTCAGCTGGCCGATCTGGTCGGCGTCCTGGCGGAACTGTTGCTCAGCCTGCACGTTGACCTGATAGGTGCGCCCGAAGCGGTTGAAGTCGTTGGCATACAACGAGCCCAGGTAGACCTGCAGGGTGTCGAAGATGTCACTGATCGCCACGCCGTGGGTCTTGGCCTTTTCGCGGTCGATGGCCGCGTCCACTTGCGGCACGTTCACCGTATAGCTGGTAAACAGGCCGAACAGCTCAGGCACGCCGTGGCTCTTGGCGATGACGTTCTGCACTTCTTTGTACAGCTCGTCATAGCCGAGGTTGCCACGGTCTTCGATCTGCAGGCGGAAGCCACCGATGGTGCCCAGGCCTTGTACCGGCGGCGGCGGGAAGATCGCCATGTAGGCTTCTTCGATATTGGCGTATTGACCGTTCAGTGCACCGGCAATCGCACCGGCGGACATGCTCGGGTCTTTGCGCTCATCGAAGGGCTTCAAGGTCACGAACACGATGCCGCTGTTCGGGCTGTTGGTGAACCCGTTGATCGACAGGCCCGGAAAGGCGATCGCAGCTTCCACGCCGGGTTGTTTCAGGGCGATCTCCGACATGCGCTTCATCACGTTTTCGGTGCGGTCCAGGCTTGCGGCGTCGGGCAATTGGGCGAAGGCCACCAGGTATTGCTTGTCCTGGGCCGGTACGAAACCGGTCGGCGTGTGGGCAAACCCGAAGAACGTCAGCACCATCAAACCTGCGTAGACGAACAACGCAATACCGCTGCCGCGAATCACTCGGCGCACGGTGCCTACGTAGCCATGGCTGGCTTTTTCGAAAAAGCGGTTGAAGGGACGGAACAGCCAGCCACCGAAGACCTTATCGAGGAACTTGGAAAAACGGTCCTTCGGTGCGTCGTGACCGCGCAGCAACACAGCGGCCAGGGCAGGGGACAGGGTCAGGGAGTTGAATGCCGAGATCACGGTTGAGATCGCGATGGTCAAGGCGAACTGCTTGTAGAACTGCCCGGTCAAGCCACTGATAAAGGCGGCCGGAATGAACACCGCACACAGCACCAGCGCCGTGGCGATGATGGGGCCGGTCACTTCACTCATGGCTTTTTCGGTTGCCGGGAAGGGCTCCAGGCCCAGCTCGATATTGCGCTCGACGTTCTCCACCACCACGATGGCATCGTCCACCACAATACCGATGGCCAGTACCAGGCCGAACAATGACAGCGCGTTAAGTGAGAACCCGAACAGGTGCATCACCGCAAACGTACCGATCAACGATACCGGCACCGCCACCAGGGGGATGATCGAGGCGCGCCAGGTCTGCAGGAACAGGATCACCACCAGCACCACGAGGATCAGTGCTTCAAACAGGGTATGCACCACCGCTTCGATGGAACCGCGTACAAAGATGGTCGGGTCATAGGCGATGCGGTAATCCATCCCCGCCGGAAAGCTCTTTTTCAGTTCGGCCATCTTGCTGCGCACATCGTTGGAGATGTCGATGGCATTGGAGCCGGGACGCTGGAAAATCGGAATCGCGACGGCGGGCTGGTTATCGATCAGCGAGCGTAGCGCGTATTGGCTGGAGCCCAGTTCGACCCTGGCGATGTCCTTGAGGCGCGTGATTTCACCGTTGGCGCCGGCGCGAATCACGATGTTCTCGAACTCTTCCTCAGTGACCAGGCGGCCCTGGGTATTCACCGACAACTGGAAGCTGGTGTCACTCGGCGCAGGTTGCGCGCCCAGGGCACCGGCAGCCACCTGACGGTTCTGCTCGCGGATCGCCGTGACCACATCGGTGGCGGTCAGGTTGCGTGAGGCGGTCTTGTTCGGGTCCAGCCACACGCGCAGGGAGTAGTCGCCCATGCCGAACAGCTGCACATCGCCAACGCCACCCAGGCGTGCCAGTTCATCCTTGATATTGAGGATCGCGTAGTTGGACAGGTACAGCATGTCGTAACGCTGATCCGGGGAGGTCAAGTGCACCACCATGGTCAGGTCGGGGGAGGCCTTGTCCACGGTAATACCGATGCGCGTCACTTCCTCTGGCAGCTTGGGCTGGGTGCGCGTCACACGGTTTTGCACCTGGACCTGCGCGTTGTCCAGGTCGGTGCCCAGGGCGAAGGTGATGGTCAGGGTCAGCTTGCCGTCGGCAGTGGACTGCGAAGACATATACAGCATGTTCTCGACGCCAGTGATGGCTTGCTCCAACGGCGCCGCCACGGTTTCACCGATGACTTTGGGGTTGGCGCCCGGGAAGTTGGCGCGTACCACCACAGTCGGCGGCACCACTTCCGGGTATTCGCTGATCGGCAGTTGGAACAGCGAGATCGCACCGGCGATCAGGATCAACAGCGACAGCACCGCTGCGAAGATCGGCCGTGAAATGAAGAACTTGGAAAAATTCATCTTGAGTATCCCTTAACCGCGTGGAGTCGCGACGCTTGCGAGCTTGGGCGCGGGTTTTTCCGGCGCCACTTGCTCCAGGTTGCTGGCTTCAAGCGCTTGTCGTTGTTGGGCCAAGGCGGCGAGGGTTTCCTTGCTGGCCATCGGGATGGTTTCCGGCGCGACCGGCGAGCCTGGGCGCACACGCTGCAGGCCCTTGACGATCACGGTGTCGTCCTTGGTCAGGCCGCTGCGCACGATGCGCAAACCTTCGATTTTCGGCCCCAGTTCCACCGCGCGATAAGCCGGCTTGTCGCCGTCCATCACCAGCACGAATTTCTTGCCCAGGTCGGTGCCGACCGCTTCGTCATTGATCAACACAGCCGAATAGGTGCCGCTGCCGACCAGCTTCAAGCGCGCATACAGGCCAGGGGTGTATTCGCCCTTGCTGTTATCGAACACCGCACGGCCACGGATGGTGCCAGTGGCCGGGTTGACCTGGTTGTCGACGAAGTTCATCTGGCCCAGGTGGGGGTTGCCGGTTTCGTTGGACAGGCCCAGGTACACAGGGGTGGTTGCGCCACGCCGGCCTTCACGGGCCAGTTCGGTGTACTTGAGGAACACGCGCTCATCGGCGTCGAAGTAGGCGTAGACCTTGTCGGTGGACACCACGCTGGTGAGCGCAGTGGTATCGGCGGTGACCAGGTTGCCGGCGGTGATTTCGGCACGGCTGACGCGGCCACTGATGGGCGAGGTCACGCGGGTGAAACTCAGGTTCAGCTTGGCCAGGTCCAACTGCGCCTGGATCCCGGCCATGGCGGCGCGGGCTTCCTGGGCGGCGGTGGTGCGCGAGTCAGCCAGTTCGGCGGAGATCGCATTGCTCTGGCGCAGGCGCTCGCCACGTTGCGCTTCGTTTTCACTGCGGGTGGCGGCGGCTTTCGTCTGTGCAAGCTGGGCTTCGAGGCGGCGCACTTCGGCCTGGAACGGGCGAGGGTCGATCTGGAACAGCAGGTCGCCTTTCTTCACCAGCGCGCCTTCGGTGAACGCCACCTGGTCAATCTGGCCGGACACTCGCGGACGAATCTGCACGGTTTCCGGCGCTTCAAGGCGCCCGGTGAACTCGTCCCATTCGTTGACCGGTTGTTCCAACACCTTGGCCACACTGACCTTGGCAGGAGGCATGGCGGCCGCTTGTTCCGGGGACTTGCCGCACGCGCTCATCACCACCACGGCCAAGATCGCCAAGGGGAAGCGCAAATGTTTGAGTGACTGTTCCATGAGGTGCATCCGCCAATGTATTTGAGATGGGCGGATCATGCGCGGGGAGGTGCTAGGTCACGAATCGAATGAAGCAAAGGTAACTATCATTCGGAATGATATAAGCGCGGAGTCAGCCCTCTAGCATGGGGGGGTTGTTAGGGAGCTATCAATGTGATTGATGACAAAAGACTGTTGCTGAGGGTGCAAGGAACTTTCCCAGCAACGCGAGGGCGCATCACGGCGCCTCAAACGCCTCGCCCAGAAAGTCGATCAAGGACCGCACTGACGGCATGAGCCCACGCCTGGAGGGGAACACGGCGGTGATCACGCCTTCAGCGGGTTGCCATTCAGGCAATACGGCAATCAGGCGGCCATCGGCCAGTTCGTCTTTCACCACGACCTGCGGCAGGTTGGCGATGCCCACGCCGGCCAGTGCCGCGTTTTTCAGGGTCGACATGTCATCACTGACCAGGCGTGGCGTGTGCGCGACCTGGGCCGTCGCGCCGTCAGGCCCTGTCAAGTCCCACAGGTACTGAAGCAACGGGTTGCCCCAGTGGATAGTCGCCAGCCCGCCAAGGTCAGCCGGTAACAAGGGCAGGGGAGTGTCCTGCAAAAAAGCCGCGCTCGCCACCAGTACCTGAGGACTTTTAGCCAGTACCTTCATGACCAGCTCACTGCTTTCCAGCGGTGGGAAACACAGGTTCAAGGCCATGTCATAGCCTTCGCTGATGATGTCGACCTTGCGGTTGAAGCTTTTCACGTTCAGTTCGACGCTGGCGCATTGCGCCATGAATTGGGCGAGCATCGGCGCCACCCAGTAGTTGAGCAGTGCGGTGGTGCAGCTCAAGCGGATCACACCGCGCGGCTCTGATTTGTTGAAGGCAATCACATCTTCGGCTGACTCGGCCTCGCTAATCATCGCCACGCAATGGCGATAATAGGCCTGGCCGATATCGGTGACCTGGAACTGGCGCGTCGAACGTTGTATCAGCCGCGCCCCCAGCCTGGCTTCAAGCTGGCTGACTCTGCGGCTCAAGGTCGATTTGGGCAGGTTCAGCGCACGGCCCGCCGCCGCAAAGCCGCCGTGCTCGACCACCTTGGCGTAGAGGAAGAGTTCGTTGAGGTCGAACATGGGCAGTGTTCCATTTTTGAGATGGCCAGGATTAATTCAACTTAGCCAGTATCGACAGCCATGTACACTCCGTTCAAATCGACGCAGTCACCGAGGGCACCACATGATCGACCGTTTGCGCTGGGCAACCCATCGTCTCACTAAGCGATTGTGGTTCAGAGCCTCCTTGTTCTCGCTTCTAGGGGTCGCTACGGCACTGCTTGCCGTTGTGTTCAAAGACTTCGTTCCCGAGTCCCTGCCCACGCGCATCGGTGCAGATGCGGTGGACAAGATTCTGGGCATCATTGCGTCCAGCATGCTGGCCGTCACGACCTTTTCGTTGAGCACGATGGTCACCGCGTACGGTGCCGCAAGTAGTGGTGTGACCCCGCGAGCCACCACTTTGGTGATGGAAGACACTACGACGCAAAACGCCCTCGCTACGTTCATTGGCTCATTTCTTTTCAGCCTGGTAGGCATCATTGCCCTGAGCACCGGCGCCTACGGCGCGCAGGGTCGCGTGCTGCTGTTCGCGGTGACCATCGCCGTGGTTGTACTGGTGGTCTACACCCTGCTGCGGTGGATCGACCATTTGTCCAAGCTCGGCAGGGTAGGTGAAACCATCGACCGCGTCGAAAAAGCGGCCATGGCGGCCATCAGACAACGCGCCCAATGGCCCTGCCTCGGCGCTGCAGCCTACCCGACCGATCACGCTCTGGCCCCCGGCGCAATGACCATCGAAAGTGAGCAGACGGGCTATGTGCAGCATATCGACGTGTTGACCTTGGGCGCTATCGCGCAGCACGACTGCACGCATATTTACCTGGAGGTGGTGCCGGGAACCTTCGTACACGAAGGCATGCCACTGTTGCACGTGGTCAGCCTGGGCACCAGGCAAGACGATGGCACACAGGCCACCAGGGAAAAGATCCTGTCTACGCTGACCATCGGTAACCGTCGCACATTCGAACACGATCCCCGTTTCGGGCTCTGCGTCCTCTCTGAAATCGCTTCGCGCGCGTTGTCACCTGCCGTCAACGATCCAGGTACCGCTATTGATGTGATTGGCCGGGGAGTGAGAACGTTGACATGCTGGGGTAAGCCCGGCGGGTCTGGCCGACAGACAGATCAGCAGTGTGAGCAGGTATTTGTTCGAGGGCTGAACGTCGATGATCTGTTTGAGGATTTCTTCGCCCCGATCAGCAGAGACGGTGCAGGTGTGTTCGAAGTGGATGCTCGCCTGTTGAAAGCCCTTATCAGCCTTGCCGAAATAAACCCTGTTCTGTTCAAAACGGCGTGCCTTAGGCAGGCGGACCAACTCATCACACGCGCGCATGCAACACTGACACTGCAGCATGAGAAGGAGCGACTAAGCGCCTTGGCCAAGGCGATAGGCGTGTAGGAGGCTATTGGGCCTGCAAGGGCCGTTTAGAGGCTATACGGATCCCCAAAATACCTGGCTTTGCATTGCTGTTGCCATTTCAGAGCTGGGCTGCGGCACTCAAGGTAGGGAATTAATGGCCTTTATGACCGCATCGGCGATGGTCTTTGTAATAAGCCGACGCTGACAGTGATCAATCGTCGGGCTCAGCCATGTGGGCAGGCTGTTCAGTACGGGCAAAATCGCAGTGAGCGCGCCCTCACGCAACGGCCCGCCGGGCTGATGGCCCTGCTGGCCGACCACCTTCATGAGTTGCGACTCATAGGCTAGCCTCAATCGCTCAACGCTCGCCTGCATCGTGGCGCCCAGGCAGTTGGCGTCCATGACCGCCAACTTGAAGTGCCCGGTCATCTGTTCATGCAATTGAAGATGGCCTTCGATGAGTTTTGCCAGGCGTTGCGCAGGCGTCAATCTACGGGTGTTGATCCAATCGACGTGCGACAACAGGGCCTGATACAGCTCTATCAGCCACTCATACAACATGGCTTCCTTGCTCTCCACATGGTGATAAATCGCACCCGGGCTGATGCCAACATGCGCGGCCAATTCGCGCATGCTGACCTGGCTGAAACTACGCTCCTTGAACAGCTCCAGGGCTCTGCGCTGGAACTCCGACCGGCTGAGCGCGGGAGCCGTCCTCATGTGTCGAGTGCCTGCTGCTTGGCAATTTCCTGGTTGCGCAGGATGAACCGCTGCAACTTGCCACTGGGGGTCTTGGGCAGTTGCTCTACGAACTCGATTTCCCGTGGGTATGCATGCGCAGCCAGGCGCTGTCGGACATGCAGGCGCAAGACTTCCGCCAACTCGACACTGGGCAGGTACTCACGGTTGAGCACGACAAACGCTTTGATCAGCTCGGTACGTTGCGGGTCGGGCTTGCCGATCACCGCGGTTTCGACCACCGCCGGATGTTCGATAAGCGCGCTCTCTACATCGAAAGGCCCCACGCGGTAGCCGGACGTGGTGATCACATCGTCGTTACGGCCGACAAAGCTGATACTGCCGTCCTCATTGAGCTCCACGATATCGCCGCTCAAGTAGTAACGGCCCACAAACGCCTTGGTGGGCATGTGAAGGTAGCCGTTGAACCAGCACAGGGGCGAGCGCTCACGATCCACCGCCAGGACGCCCGGCTGGCCTGTCGGTAATTCCCGTTGCGCATCGTCCAGCACGACAATCCGGCACCCCGGCACCGCATAACCGGCAGAACCCTCACGTACCTGATGGCGTAACCCATGGTGATTGCACAGCACCATGCCGATTTCGGTTTGGCCGTAATGGTCGTGAATGACCACGCCGAGCTGTTCGGCGAACCAACGGATGACTTGCGGGTTGAGCGGTTCGCCGGCGCTGCTGACGATACGCAGTTGGCCACGCACGGCGTCGGCGAACTCGGCCCCGGCATCAATCAGCAGGCGAAAGGCCGTAGGTGAGCCGGCCAGGTTGCTGATCCCGTACTTGGCGATAATCCGGCTGGTGCTTTGCACGGTGAAAGGGCCGTCATGGAACAGCGCGGCCCGGCCGCATGCCAGTGGCCCGGTCACTGCGTAATACAAGCCATAGGCCCAGCCGGGGTCGGCGAGGTTCCAGAAACGGTCGTCTTCGCGCAGGTCGATTGAATCGCGCATATAACTTTTGAAGGCAAGGATGGCGCTCAAAGGCACCTCCAGCGGCTTGGCCGGCCCTGTGGTGCCCGAGGTGCACATCAGCAGGAACGGCGCACGGGCGTCCAGCAGCTCAGGTGTGCAGTCGGGTTGTTGATGCTCCAGCACATCCCAAAACGCGTAGTCGCTGGGGCGCTGTGGGTTGGCGTCGGCCACGATGACGTGGGGGCAGTCGAGAAGCTCGTCCAGCTTGGGACGGTTGTAGGCGTCGGTCACGATCCAGCGCGCCTTGGAACAGTCCAGTCGCTGTTCAATGGCCTTGGGACCGAATGCGGTAAAGAGCGGTTGGTAGACCGCCCCGATGCGCCAGGTTCCCAGGATGGCGATCACCAGTTCAACCGTGCGTGGCATCAGGCCGGCGACCCGATCCCCCGGCTGCACGCCATGGGCTCGCAGGAAGTTGCCGAAGCGCGCCGCGTGCGCCTGCAGTTCGCTGAAGGTGTACTGCGTGGCGCGGCCATCGCGCGTTTCGCAATACAACGCCACGGCATTGCCATGGGCGTGCCGGTCGCAGCATTCAATGCAGGCATTCAAGGCGCCGAGTTCGCCGTGCAAGTCCTGGGCAGCCAGGTGTAGATAATCGAAGGAAGAGACTGCTGAGTCGTAATCGCGCATAACGTACCTGATTATTATTGTTGGAATTTGTGCTGTGCCCACGCAGGCTGCGCGGGTGCCTGGTTGTCGCTAGTGGTCCATCATCTGGGCCGCTTGCTGGGTCGCGTGGCTGGTCCGCGTGGCCAGCTTACGCACTTCATCGGCAACCACCGCAAACCCGCGACCGGCTTCGCCAGCTCGCGCCGCTTCAATGGCGGCATTCAACGCCAACAGGTTGGTCTGGCTGGCAATGCCCTGGATCGTGGCGACAATCTGCGTCAGCTTGGTGAGGGTTTCCTGCATCACCTGGTGTTGTTGCGCCTGCGCCTCGCGCATCGCACTTTCTTCATGGTGGGCATGGATATCGGTGATGGCACCCACCACCCGTTGCGGCGAGCCGTCCGGCGCGCGGCGGGTTTGCCCCCGGCCGCGAAACCAACGGTAAGTGCCATTGGTGTGTTTGAGTCGATACTCCACATCGAATGGGGTCTTGCCGCTGCGGTCGTCCACATGGGCGACGAACGCGCCGATGGCCCGTGCGCTATCTTCGGGATGCAAGCGCGAGGTCCAGCTTTCCAGGGTGTTGGGGAACTCCTCCACCGTGTTGCACCCCAGCAGCCGGCGCATCTGCGAAGACCACCAAATGGTATTGTTCGGGTTCGCCGGGTCGCCGGCCGCCACCTCGATATCCCAGAGCCCGTCGTGCAGCATTTCTCGGGAAATGTCGAAACGTGTGGCCGCCAGTTCGAGCGCCTCGTGGTGCAGGTACTGTTCATGAATGTCACGCGCGGTTCCCCCCATGGCAAGCGCTGTGCCCTGCGCATCGCGTCGGGCGGCTCCGCTGATCCGGCACCAGCGATAGTCATTGCCGAGTGCCGACTTCATCCGCACGTCGAGCGCAAAGGCCGTACGCCCGCTGCGATCGGCAAGGTGCCGGGCGAGCGCCGCCCGATGCGCTGGCTGGTCATCCGGGTGCAGTTGTTCGCTCCAGCCGCCAAACTGGTCAATCGCCTGGGCCAGGTTCGACGCAGACCCCGTCCACGTCATCGCAGCACCCGGTGCGGGGGCGGCGGCGCCATCCAGTTCCAGCTCCCAGAACCGTTCACCTGCACCCTGTGTGATCAGGGTCCAGCGCGCCTCCCACTGCCGCACCAGCTGGTCACGGCGGGCCAGGCGCTCTTCCAGTTGGCGGATCTCCAACGTCTGTGCGCGGGCCTGCTCCTTGAGGGTTCGTCGTTCTTGCAGCAGTTGTTCGACGCTTGCCAGGATGCGGCGCAACAACGGGTGGCTTGACGACAGCGGTGTGCCTGGCTGGTCAGGCTGCTCCAGTCGGTCGGCGAGCGGCGCCAATACGCAGCGGGTGGTTCGGCTGAAAAAGAGCATGGGGCACCTCTACCTCGGTCAAATAGGGTCAGCCTGCACGGACGACATCGGCGCCGATAAGGCCTGGGAGTCAAAGATTGCTGCCCCCGGCAGGGCTCGCCAGGCCGAGGGGCCGGCGGCGATTTCCTGAGCGCTCAGCAGGCAATTGTCGAGTGCGCGCTGCAGCGCTTGGGTGTCCAGGTCCTGGCCGATAAAGACCAGCTCCTGCCGGCAATCGCCGACAATGCTGTCCCACTTGGCCATGATGCTCTGCAACCGATAGTCATCCTGCGGCCATTGCGACTGCTCGATGAAGTTCCACCAGTGCCCGACGTAGTCCCACTGGAACTGCCTGCCGCTTTGCACCAGCAGGCCGGTTTCCAAGTGCCTGCTGGCGAGCCAGAAGTAACCTTTGCTGCGCAACAGGCGCCCGTTTTGCCAAGGCTGCTGGAGAAAATCGAGTAATCGCTGTGGGTGAAACGGGGCACGCTCGCGATACACCCAGGAGGTCACGCCATAGGTGTCCGATTCAGAGGCCGGCGCGTCGTCGGTTTGCATTTTTTTCATCCAGCCGGGCGAGGCCGCAAGGCTGGGCAAATCAAACAGTTGGGTACCGAGGATGGCGGATAACTCCACGTTACCCTGAGCCATCGGGATGATCCGCGCGCTTGGGTTAAGGCCGGCGAGGATCGCGTGCACGGCCTGGTAGCCGGGCTCGTCGATCAGGTCCAGTTTGTTGACGAGAATGACGTTGGCGTATTCCACTTGCTCGATCAGCAGGTCGGTCAGATGGCGCGTGGGTGCGTCGTCGCGGGCCACGATGCCCGGCGATTGGAGCAATGCTTCAAAGCGACTGCCATCGACCACCGTCACCAAGGTGTCGAGCCGCGCCAGTTCGCTGAGGCTGAAGCCCTGCGCGTCGAGGAAGGCGAACGTCTCGGCTACCGGCATCGGCTCGGAGATCCCCGTGGACTCAATCAGCAAGTAGTCGAAACGTTGCTGGCGCGCCAGGGCGCTGATCTGCTCGAGCAAATCGGCGCGCAGCGTGCAGCAGATGCAGCCATTGCTCATCTCGATCAACTCATCGCGACCCCTGTGCAGCGCCACGTCGCGCTGCACCTGCTCGGCATCGATGTTGACCTCACTCATATCATTGACGATGACCGCCACGCGCAGGCCGTCACGATTGCGCAGGATATGGTTGAGCAGGGTAGTTTTGCCGGCGCCGAGGAAGCCGGAAAGCACCGTCACCGGCAGTCGGCCTGTCAGGGCGCCGTCCATCATGCGTTCACCGTGCTATCGGCGTGGTCCAGGTAGCTTTCGAACAGGTCGACCACCACGAAACCCTCATCTGCTGCGTCGCCCCAGAGATCTTTCACGCGAAACTCGACGTGGTAGGTCGGCTGATGCGCCGCGCTCAGATCACCGTGGCCGATAGCGTCAGGGAACGGCCACTTTTGCGCGGTGCGGTGCACAACCACGCCTTCTTTGCCGCGCACGTAGGCCGGCATGCGGGTATGCCCGGCCACATACTCGTCTCGCACCACCACCCGGTCGCCAACCTCAAAGGGCGCACGGCCGGTGATCGCTGGGCGCCCGTTGGCATGCGCGGGGTTCGCCAGCTTGAAGTGCGACCCCAGGGCCTGATCGAGTTCCGCCTGGGTGATCACACCGGTTTCGACCAGCAGGGTGGCGGTCGCGATGACATAGCGTTCGTAGTATTGGGTGCCGACATGTTGGCGCACATCCAGGCGCTCCACGGCATGGCGCACTTCGTCCACGCTGAACTTTTTCAAGTGATCGGCGCCGACAAACATCAGGCTGTAGGCCAGGTGCTCCCAGTCCTGTTTGAACACGGGTTGGTAGCTCAGGCTGTTGATGGTGTGAGGGACTTTGCCAAAGCCTTGAAACCCGCCGAGATCGTGAAAGCCATCCATTGTGAATACCTCTGAAAAATGCAAAAAACAAAGGGCACCGGTTACGCCACGTAAGGCAGCGCCACGCCGATAAGGACATCCTTGGTGATCAGTTTTCGCAGGGCCTCTTCATCCATCGATTCGCTGCCCTTGGGCCGTACAGGCAGCACCAGATAGCGGGTTTCGGCGCTGGTGTCCCAGACCTTGACGATGACGTCGGCCGGCAGCTCGGTGCCCAGCTCCCGCAGTACGGTGCGCCCTTCGCGCACCAGTCGGGCGCGGAACTCGAAGCCCTTGTACCACTCCGGCGGCAAGCCCAGGACAGGCCAGTTGGTGCAGGAGCACAGGCTGCACACAATCACGTTTTTCACGCTGGGCGTGTCTGGCAGCGCAACAATGTATTCACCCTGCGGGCCGGTATAGCCAAATTGGGCGCACGCCGCGGTGCCGTCTTTGAGCAGCAGTTCGCGAAACTGCGGGTCTACCCAGGCCTTGGCCACCACCCGAGCCCCGTTCTCCGGGCTCCATTGGTGCGCCATCAGCTGTGTCATGTGTTCGATGTAACCGTCGGGGATCAGATCCTTCTGCTTGAGCACCTGCAGTAGCGCTTGCGCGCGTTCGCCCGGTGTTGATGTGGTTGCTTCGTGTGCGCTCATAAGTTGACTCCTCATCGTTGAGCTTCTGGGCAGCGCCTGGCGGCTTGTTCTTTTTGCGCTGCGCGGGATTACCGGCTAACAGTTTTTCCAGTCAACCGACGCCTCGAACGCTGCGGCGGCCTGGTAAATCGTGCCTTCGGCATAGTGCTTGCCGACCAGCATCAGTCCGATAGGTAGACCGTCTACCAGACCACAGGGAATCGACATGGCCGGATGCCCGGTGATGTCCTGGGCAGAGGCATTGCCGATCATTTCCAGTGCACGGGCCACGTACTCGGTAACCGAGCAACCCGGCTGCGGGTGGGGCTGGGCGATGATCGGCACGGTGGGCATCACCAGCAGGTCATACCGCGCCAACGCGGCGTCATACCCGGCACGTGCCACGCGCCTGAGGTTTTGTGCCTTGGCGTAGAAACGTCCGTTGTAGCGTTCCAGACCGTACTGCCCGACGAACATGCACAGCTTGAGAGAGGCGGACAGGTCATTGGCTTGATCGCGCCATCCGGCTTGCTGGTCCAGCAACCCGAGGTCATACAGCCCTTGCCAGTTAAAACCGGCCCCATTGCCGTGCATCATCTGCATCATCAAGCCTTCACAGCCGATGGGGTGCCACAGCGAACCGGCAATGCTGTGCTCAGGCACCGACACCTCCTCGACCTGCGCGCCCAGCCGCGAAAACGCTGCAATGGCTTGACGTACGCACGCGGCCACACGTGGGTCCTGGTTGGCCAGTTCAAAACCTTCGCGCAGGATGCCGATCCTCAGTCCGCTGACACCGCGCTCCAGGTAATCGCTGTAAGCGTCGACCTGTGGCGCGGCTTGTCGCGGATCGAGCCCATCGGCGCCGGCCATCACTTCCAGCATCAAGGCGTTGTCACGCACGTTTGCGGTAATGGGGCCGGCGTGATCGATAGTCGCTTCGATGGCCATGATGCCGGTGTAGGGCACCAGGCCGTGGGTCGGCTTCATGCCGTAAGTGCCGCAGAAGGCGGAAGGAATGCGGATTGACCCGCCCTGGTCACCGCCGACGGCCAGGTCGACCTCGCCGGCGGCAACCAGTGCTGCGCTGCCGGAAGACGAGCCACCCGAGGCAAACCCCTGGCGATAGGGGTTGTGCACCGGTGCAGGATCGGAGGTGTGGCTGCCGCCGGACAGGCAGTAGTGTTCACACGTTGCCTTGCCCAGAATGGTCGCGCCGGCATCCAGCAAACGCGTGACAACCGTGGCATCGAAGGCGGGGACGAAGCCCTCAAGCGGCTTGGCACCATTCATCATGGGCACGCCAGCCAGTGAAATATTGTCCTTGAGGGCGACCGTTTTACCGGCCAGCTTGCCTTCGCGTGCACCGTTGACTTCGGTGCGGAAGTACCAGGCGTTGAGCGGGTTGTGTGCGGCCGAGGGGCGATAGCCCGAGCTGCGTTCATAACGCACCGGCGGGATGAAGTCTGGCAGCTCGTCAACCAGGTCATAGGCATCGAAGCTTGCCTGCATAAGCGCCAGGTATTCATCGGCTTGCTGCGCATCGAGCTGCATGTGCAGGCTGCTCGAAATAGCCAATAGCTGTTCAAGGGTGGGGCGAGCGATTGCCATGGTTGGCTGTCCTTATCGTAAATGGCCTAAGAGCACTGCATGCTCACTATCAGCGGGCCTGGGGCTCAAGATAGTCCGCGCATCCAGCCGGTGGCTTGGTTGAGAAAGACATCGACTTGGCTGAGCGGGACACCCTGGCGCCAGGGGCGCGCGTTCGCAGTTTCTGGCGTTAAAAAATGTGCGCGTAACGCAGGTTCATGCGGAAGTCTTCGCGGGTGCCGTTGTCCACCGAGAGGTCTTTGCCCAATTGCAGTTGCACCTGGTCGGTGGGGGTGACGAACTTGGTGGCGGTGAGACGCACGTTGGTGGTGCCCAACTCGTTGTCCTGATTGACATGCTCGATGTTTGTCTCGCCTCCCCAGGTACGCCCAAAGCCAATAGCAAAGGTGGTGGTGGCGTCCGGCATGTAGCGGCCCATGATCTGCGCGGCGTAGGACACGTCCTGCTTCAGGCGGTCGGCATTTGCACCGTAATCGGTGTTGTCGCCATACCAGGTCGCTCCGCCGACCAGGTCCATCGCCCATTTCTCTGTGAAGTGCTTGACGTAGGCACTCTGCAGTTCGAATTTCCAGCGATTCTCCCCGAGGTTGAGCGCATCGTTCTTGTCATACGTGCCCGAAGGCACATACACATAGGGGGCGATACTGAGGGTGTCGCGGGCTTCGTTGAACCGCCATTTCACCGGCGCGGTGAGGATCAAGTCGCCTACGCCGCGAGTACTGCCCAGTGCCGAGGCGTCACCTGCGCCGGAGACGTGGCCGAAAGGCAAAAGAAATTGCGGGTCGATGGTGACCGTGTCGCTGAGTGCATACACATGGAGCAGACGCAGGATGCCGACGTCGGAGGTCACCCTGAAGTCAGAGCTGGCCTTGTGGCCGTTGGCGTAAGCCGAGTCCGTAGTGGCGTGCTGGTAATAAATCGCCCCGATAGTGGCGCCGACCGGATATTGCTCGTAGTCGCCAGGCGCGACTTCACCCGCGTTCGCGTGGAGGGCGGGCAACAGGGTGGAGAGGGTCAGCAGGCGGATCTTATTCATCGTTTATTCCTCGCACAGGCGCCCGGGCCACCCGTGAAGGGTGGCAAGGCGGTAGAAGCTGGGGGTTAAACGCCGAGGGCGCTCAGGCTGTGGGCGGCAGGGCGTCGCGCAACATCCCGGTTTGCGCGTGACAGTTGATGTACTCGAAGACCTGGCTCTTGGCGTCGGACACGGACACCTCGTGGTACAGCCTCAACTTCTTCAAGCCCGCGGCCACGCGAAAGAACGTCACGAAAATACGCAGGTGGGTCGGGTGGGATTCGGCCCAGCGCTCGAGTTTCTCCACTGAGCGCCAGTGACCGATGTTGTAGCTCAGGTCGAGAACGTTGCCGTCCAGGTCGATATTTCGCACGAACCTGTTGCTGTAGCAGCCCAGCGGCTGGCCGTTGTCACGCAGGAAGTCCATGCCGTCCTGCAACGTCGGTAAAATTTCATCGAGGTAGAGCGAGCGTTCCTCTGCCTCGGCATCCGCCCAGTCCTGGCCGGAACGTATCAGTGTGAGGTTGTCGTGCCCCAGCACCACCACGCGTCCGCCCTTGGCCGGGTCGCCCGCGACCACTTGCAGCTCGCTCGTGGGCTTCATCCAGTCGGTCTGGGAGATGGGGAAACGGTCGCGCATCGAGCCCCAGTAGCCGTGCTCTTCGATCTCGCCACTGGTGGCATCCATCACTGCGCCGACCCCGGGCAGGTTCTCCTGGAAGGCGTACAGCGTCTCGAACTGCTCGGCGCGCGGCGCGGTGATTTCGCGGAAGTAACCCAGGCCTTCACCCAGGCGATCCGGCGAACTCCACCAGTCATTCACCTGGGGTGAACGCAACCAGCGGCAATGGGCGGCAGGGTCTTTCCAGTACCCGACCACAATCAGATTATCAAAGCCGCTGCTGTCGGTGTGCTGAGTCAAATCGTAGTTCTGCGGGCCGTCGGCCTGGCTGAAACTGCCGACGATGTGACGCATCGCCTGCAATGCAGCCTTGCGCTGGGCATCGCCTTGATACTGCACGCCCAGATAAGCCATCACCACTTGTTGCAGCTGCTCGTCAGCGCGCGCCACCCACATCGGGAAAGGCGGTTGATACTCCTCGGGCACGCGGCGGGACAGGGTGCGTGGGCATTTGAGATGTGTGTCGATTGCAGATTCCATCTTGAGCTCCTCGTTATTTTGGTTCAGGCCTACGGGTGGGCGTCAGCGCGTCGGCGGCAGGGTGCGCTTGGCGACCTGCCGTCGGTGCAGCAGCTGCATGGTTCCCCATTCAATCAACCAATAAGCCGACTCTTCAGGTGCGAGATCGCGCCGTTGCAGAAGCCATGAAGAATCAGCCAATCGGGGTGAAGAGTGTCGATGCATGGCGTACCTCATCAGCGGGGTATGAGCTGCTGTGAGGTGGAAATTAGGCCGGCAGAGGAGGGCGCGCTTTGTTCGGTGAGACAACCGCTTGGTTGGCAAAGACAGGCCGGCTACGGAGGTTTACCGGTGGTCTGCGTTGGTGCGCGCGGGCTGATGATGTGATGTGCTGTGCCCTTAAACGGGCCACGACTGCGGTGCGACGCGGTCAAACTTGTGGGAGCGGGCTTGCTCGCGAAGGCGGCCTGGCAGCCAACACAGTTGGATTGTGTACATATCCATTGCTGCGGTAATGGCTACTTAGGGTTCCGCCCTGACGGCGGCTCACTTTTGAGAAGCGCAAAAGTAAGCAAAACGCTCTTGCCCCACCACTCGGCACCTCGCTTAGGCTCGGTGTGCCCGTAATCCGCCAGTGATTTTGGGGGCCGCCGCCACGCGCCATCCATGGCGCGGGGCGGCTAAACCGGCATCCCTGCCGGTTTACCCCCCAAATCCCTGTCGAATTACGGCCAGCGTGGTTTAACGGGGCGCTTGAGATCAAAAGCAGATCAAGATCAAGAGCGGCTCGCTTCGCATCGTAGTTACCGTTGCTACAGCCGACCTGCCACTGCATTTGGCGTGTTAATTGCTTCGATGGCTGACAATCGGCCGCTCGTTACAACTTCTCGCGCGCCTATTGCATCGTTGTCGAGGTCAGCGTCATGAACCCGAACACTCAGTATTCGACCCTTGCCGTCCCTGCAACACGTCGGTTTGATTATTGGAAAGAAGTGGTCTGTCGCCATTGCCTGGCGGCCGATAGCAAACCCTTGTCCCAGAGCCGTTTTGATGGCTCGCTCACCCTCAATACAGTCGGCGCGCTGGACATTTGTACGCTGTCTTCACCGCTGCATTACTGGGAGCGTTCCGAACAGCACCTGCGCAGCGGCCCGGCTGAAGATTTATGGTTGGGTTTCGCTCGAAAGGGCCATGGGCAAATCGAACAAGGCTCAAGAAAAGCCAACTTGGCCACGGGAAATTTGTTTCTTTATGACGCAACCCAGGCGTTTCGCTTCAGCCTGGGTGGTACCGAAAACCACTTGATCCGTATTCCCAGAGCGTTGCTCACCGAGCGCCTGCCGCGTATTGCAGAATACACCGCGATGGTCCTCGACGACCGGCGTCCTGGTGTAGTGCCCTTGCGCGAAATGCTGCACCAGGCCGCGAGCACGCCTGCGTCGCTGCAGGATGAGCGCATCTCCAATCGTTACTCAAGTGCTGTGCTTGATCTGCTTGTGATCAGCCTGGAACTCCAGGACCTGAAAACCAGCCATCAGGAAATGGACCTCTACGGCCGCATCATGCAGTACATCCAACGCCACCTGACCGAGCCGGACCTGTCGATTGAAGCCATCGCCAAAGCCCACAATGTATCCACCCGCACCGTTACACGGGCCTTCGCCCGCTACCAAAAAACCCCCGTTGCAGAGATCTGGAAAGAGCGCCTGAATGCCAGCCGAGAAGCGATCGAGCGGGGCCAGGTGCGCTCGGTGTCTGAGGCGGCGCTGGACTTCGGGTTTTCTGACTTCTCGCATTTCAGCCATGCGTTTCGCAAGGCGTTTGGCGTGGCACCGAATACGCTTTTGCGCCGCGATTGAAATTGGCGGGGTAGTGCAACTGCGCTTCCATGGCGTCATGAAGGAGTCTGACGACCTCGATCACGTCGTCGTTTGCCCCACGATAGAACACGATATGGCGTGGGTTTTTGACCGTTCCTTGGTTTGTTTGGCCTGCTGGCGTGAATAGACGAGGTGATCGCTGCGAAGGCCCGGTGCGCAGTGCCTCAATTTTGGCGGTGTCTTCGGCGACGCGCTGCTCCACTAAACGTAAACCTTCTGCATCCACCCGTAATAAAGCAACCTGCAGATTGATTTGAAGATTGATATACCTGACTGTGCGTGGGAGAAGGCGCGATGTGTGCTTGAAATCGATCGGCATGTTCAATGCCTATCCATATTTGCGTTTAGAGGCATCCAGAGAGGTTTCAATGCCCTACGAGTTAGAAAATCGCCTGGTGATCGGCGTCGCTTCCAGCGCTGTGTTTGATTTGCTGGCATCGGACGCAGTGTTTCAGAGACAGGGGGAGGAGGAATACCGCAAGTTTCAGCAAAAAAATCTTCACGTCCCGCTTCCTAAGGGGATAGCGTTCCCCTTCATCAAGCGCTTGCTGTCAGTGAATGACCTGAGCGTCGATCCTACGGATCCGCTCGTTGAGGTCATACTGCTTTCGCGCAACGATCCTGATACTGGACTGCGCGTGCTGAAGACTATCGAGCACTACGGCCTTGGGATGACACGGGCGATTTTCATGCAGGGAAAATCCCCTTATGAATACATACCTGCTCTGAATATCGCTTTATTTTTGTCGGGTGACAAAAAAGACGTGGAAGCGGCTATCAGGGCCGGGTACCCGGCTGGCCAGGTGCTCGATTCAAAATTCGAAGACGACGAAACGGATAAAACCCTACGCATCGCGTTCGACTTTGACGGCGTCCTTGCCGGTGATGAGTCCGAAACAATCATGCAGGCCTCTGGATTGTCTGAGTTCCATGCGCATGAAGTGAAGAACGTTATGCAGCCCCATAACCCGGGGCCGCTGAAGGAGTTCATGGTGCGGATATCCAAAATCCAGTCGGTCGAGGAGCAACATAAAAAGCTCAATCCTGACTACGAAAACCGCATACGTGTCTCAATCGTCACAGCCCGCAATGCGCCGTCTCATGAGCGTGCAATGAATACACTCAAAAGTTGGGGTGTCATGGCTAACGACGCATTCTTTCTAGGTGGCATCGAGAAAGGCAGGATTTTAGGTGTATTGAAACCGCACATCTTCTTTGATGATCAATCTGGGCACCTACAATCGACTAGCGCAGTTGCGCCATCTGTGCACATTCCTTTCGGCATTACCAACCATGGTGCGACAGTGGTTGCGCTGGATTCTGAAGCGGATCAGGTCCGGCAGGAGGTGTAACACGCAGGCTTGAGCGCGCAGTGTCACAGGCGTTCGTATCGGTTCTGTGCTGCGAAGAATCCTCGCCACTCACGTTATCAGTCGGAACGATATAAGCGATAAGCGCGGAGCCAGCGTTCACCGCTGACTGAAGACCAAATGAAACGTTATCGGCAAATCTGGCTGACGGGTTTTCTCAAGCTGCAAACTCGGCGACTGGCTGTCCGGGAAGTGTTCTACGCGGTCAATGCCACGGGCGAAACGAAGAACGTGCGGCTGTCCTATTGCTTCACGTCAGACCGCGTATGCCCAGGAGAAGGGCATCACGGCGCGTGACTGCACTGCCGAGTAAAGCGCCGCTCAGGCGGCGCTCGCGATAGCGTGTTGGCCAGGGATGGCGCCAATCAGCTCACGGGTGTAATCGCTGGTCGGGCGGCTGAAGATGCGCTCCACCGAACCCTGTTCGACCACCCGGCCATTGCGCAACACCAGCACCTCATGGGCGAAGTTGGCGACCACCGACAAGTCGTGGGACACCAGTACGTAGGCGATGCCCATGTCCCGTTGCAGCTCTTGCAGCAGTTCAAGGATGTGCGCCTGCACGGACACGTCGAGGGCGCTGACCGGTTCATCCAGTAGCAATAGATCCGGTTTCAGCGCCAGGGCGCGGGCGATGGCGACCCGTTGGCACTGGCCGCCGGAAAGCTCGCGCGGCAGGCGATCGAGGAAACTCACCGGCAAATGCACGCGACTGATCAGCTCGCGCGCGGCCTGTTCCAGGGCAGGGCCCTTGAGCAAGCCGAACGACACCAGCGGTTCGACGATGCTGTCGAACACTGTGAAGCGTGGGTCCAGCGCCGCAAACGGGTTTTGTTGCACCAGTTGCAGGCGCTGGCGCAGCGGGCGGAAGTCGCGCCAGCTGAGGTCGGTGACGTCCTGTTGCTCGAACCACACCCGCCCGCGGCTGGGTTTTTCCAGGCCGAGGGCGATGCGCAGCGCGGTGCTTTTGCCTGAGCCGGACTCGCCGACAATCGCCAGGGTCTGCCCGGGGTAGACCTGCAGGCTGAGGTCCTCCAGCGCGACAAAGGTCGCGTCTTCGCCCTTGACCTTGGGCAGCGCGAACGTCTTGCCAACGTTTTGCAGCTGCAGGATCGGCGGCTGCGTCGGGGCCGGCCGGGCCAGCGGCTGGCGGCGCGTGGCGAACGCTGGCGCGGCGGCGATCAAGGCGCGGGTGTAGTCGTGCTGCGGCGCGCCGAGAATCTGCCGTGGTGCCCCTTGCTCCACCACTTGTCCCTGTTGCATCACCAGAACGCGGTCGGCGCGATCCAGCGCCACGCCAAGGTCATGGGTGATGATCAGCAACGAAATTGCGCGCTCACTGACCAGCCGTTGCAGGTGGTTGAGGATCTTGCGCTGCACGGTGACGTCGAGGGCACTGGTCGGTTCGTCGGCGATGATCAAGCGTGGGTTGCCGGCCAGGGCGATGGCGATCAGCACGCGCTGGCGCATGCCCCCGGAGAGTTCATGCGGGTACTGGCGCGCGCGCAGTACCGGCTTGGCGATACCGACCTGCTGCAGTAGCTCGACGATATCCGCATCGACGCCGGGGTAGCGCTTGCCCTTGGCCAGGATCAGCGCCTCGGCAATCTGCTGGCCAATGCGCAGGGTCGGGTTGAGGCTGACCATCGGGTCCTGGGGCACCAGGCCGATGGTGCGCCCGCGCAGGCCGCGTCTCTGGCGTTCGCTGGCGTGGGTGAGGTTGTTGCCGTCCACCCACAGCTCGCCGGCGCTGATGGTTGCGCTGCCCGGCAACAGGCCGAGAATCGCGTTGGCCAGGGTGGATTTACCCGAGCCGGACTCGCCGACAATCGCCAGCGTCTCGCCTTGGGCGATGGTCAGTGACAGCTGGTTTACCGCCAGGTTGCCGTGCCGGTAGCTGACACTCAGTTGGCGAACATCAACTAAAGCATTCATCGCTGAACCTCCTCGAACGTGCGGGCAATGTGGTTGAGGCTGAACACCACCGCGACCAGGAACAGGCCGGGCAGCAACGACACCCAGGGGGCGGTGATCAGAAAGTGCCGACCGTTGGCGATCAACGTGCCCCATTCGGCGGCCGGAGGCGCGGCGCCAAAACCGAGAAAACTCAGGCCGGCGGTGGCGAGGATGGCTGCGCCGAAATCCAGGGTCGCCAGTACCGCCACGGGGCCCCATGCGTTGGGCAGGATGTGCCGCAGCAAGGTGCGGCCCCAGCTGGCGCCGCCCAGGCGTGCGGCTTCCACGTACGGCAGGGTCTTGACGCGCAGCACTTCGGCGCGGGTGGTGCGGGCGAATCCGGGGATAATCCCGACGCCCACGGCGATAGCCACCGGCACCGTGCCGAAGCCGATGGCGGTGACAATCGCCAGAGCCAGCAGCAAGCCGGGCAAGGCGAGCAACACGTCGACAATCCGCATGATTACCGCGTCGATACGCCCACCGGCAAAGCCGGACAGAATGCCCAGCCCGAGCCCGCCCAACAACGCGATTCCCACCGCCAGAAAGGCCGCCAGCACCGACAGGCTGGAGCCGTAGACCATCCGGGTGTACAGGTCGCGGCCCAGCTCGTCGGTGCCGAACCAGTGGGTCAGGTTCGGCGCCGTGAGCTTGACCGCAGGTGCGGTGGCATAAGGGTCGAAGCTGGTCAACCACTGCGGTGCCACGGCGGCCAGCAATGAAAACAACACAATCAACACTGCCAGGCTGAAGCCCGGTCGCCGCAGCAAGGGCATGACCGCCGCCGTGGCACGTTGTCGGCGGGTGCGGCGTTGCCAGAGTGGGGGCGTAAGGCCGAGGTTTTGCTCAAGGAACGTCATGGTCTAGGACACCTTTGGCGTGTGGGAAATGCGCGGGTCGAGCCACGGGTACAGCAAATCCACCAGCAGGTTGACCAGCACAAAGGCTGCCGCCGACACCGCGACAATCGCCAGCACCACCGGGATGTCCTGGCGCAGCACGGCCTCCTGGGCCAGGCGGCCGATGCCGGAGCGGGCGAAGATGGTTTCCACCAGCACCGCGCCGGACACCGTGTTGCCCACCTGCAGGCCGATCAGGGTAAGAATCGGCAGCGCCGCGTTGCGAAACCCATGGCGCGCCTGGACCTGGCCACGGCTCAGGCCCTTGGCGTAGGCGGTGACGATATACGACTCCTGCCACACTCCCTGGAAGCTGCGCTGGAGCACTTGGGCATACACCGCCGCACTTGGAATCGCCAGGGTGATCGCCGGCAGTACCAGGCTTTCAAAGCCTCGGCTGCCGGTGGCGGGGAACCAGCCGAGGCCGAAGGCAAACACCTGGATCAGCAACAGGCCCATCCAGAACACCGGCACCGAAAACCCCAGGGAAGGCAGGCGCGCCAAGGCTTTTTTCAGCGGTTGCCAGCGAATGTAGGCGGTCAGGTAGGCCAGGCCGATGCCGCCGACCAGCGACAACACAATCGCCATGCCGGCCAGGGACAGGGTTTGCGGCAGGCGCTCGGCGAGTAACTCGGATACCGGGCGGTTCAGCGATAGGGACTGGCCGAAGTCGCCGTGCAAGGCGCCCAGCAGCAGGTCGACATATTGCTCGAACTGGCCCTTGTCCAGGCCGTAATAGGCCCGCGCCTTGGCCAGGTCGGCCACCGACAGTGAATCGGCCTCCATGCCCGAAGCACTGAGCATGATCGACAGCGTGTCGCCCGGCAGCAGATAGAGGATCAAGTAGGTGATGCTATAGGCCCCCCACAGCACCAGCAGAGCCTGGCCGACGCGTCCGATCAGGTAGCGGCTCATGGTGTGCCGATCTCGATATCACCCAGCAGCGCGAAGCCTTCGGCAGTCCAACGAAAGTTCTTCACCTTCGGCGACGTTGCCGCCTGCCACACGCGCTCGTACACCGGGAACGCCGAGCTCTCGTCGATCAGAAGGTCCTGCAGGTCGCCATAGGCGGCGGCACGCTGTGCGCCTTGGGTGGCCGTAATGCCGGCATCGAACAAGCCCTTGGCTTTTTCCAGGGTGGCCGGTTCGTAGGTGTTAGTGGCCACGGTGGAACTGTTGGCGCTGCGCGGGTCGAGGATAGTTTGCAGGATGATCGGGTCAGCGCGAGTCATATAGTTGATGGTCAGGTCGTAGTTGCCGGCGGAGTTGTTGGCCACCCATTCGGCGCGGGTCACCACGCTGAGCTTCAGCTCGATGCCGACCTTGCGCAGTTGGTCCTGGATCAGCACGTCACCCGCGGTTTCGGCCGGGCTGATGTTGTAGCTCAGGCTCAGACGCTTGCCGTTTTTGCTGCGGTAACCGTCCGCGCCCTTGGCCCAGCCGGCTTGATCCAACAGTTTTTCGGCAGCTGCCGGGTCGTAGCCGAGCTTGCTGCCCTGGCTTTTGAAGTAAGGCGTGGTCACGTCAAAGATGCCATCCACCACTGGGAACTCGGCGTTATATACGGTGCTGGCGTAGCTCTTGCGGTCGATGGACTTCTGCACGGCCAGGCGCACTTGTTGATCGGCGAGGATGCGCTCGCCACGGGTGTTGGGGTACAGGTTCAGCGCCGGGCCCGGCAGCGAGCGGCTCTGGATGGTCGCGCCCTTGGACTGGAACAGCTTGAGGTCGACCTCCGAAAACGGGTTGCGTGGCCACAGGATGTCGGCCTTGCCCTGCAGGAACAGGCCGTTGCGCACGCTCTCTTCGGGGATGTAGCTGATGTCGACGGCGTCCAGGTGTGCCTCACCCGGGTTCTTCATATTCGCCGAAGGCCACGCGTAACCCTTGCGTTTTGTCAGGCGCGCGCCGACTTCCGGGGTATAGCTGGCCAGCACAAACGGCCCGGTACCGATGATCTTGCCCAGAGAGCGTTCCTTGACCGTGAGTGCATAGGACGCGGGCGCAAGGATTGCCAAGTTGGTGGTAGAAGTGGCTTGTAAAAAGCCCGCGTTGGGTTTGGCCAGTACCAGCTTGACGGTGAAGTCGTCGACCACTTCGGCGTGGTCATAACCTGCCAGGTAGGTGGCGCCGAAGGTCGCCGGCAGCTGGGTGGCCAGCGCCTTGTCGTTGTCGAACGCGGTTTTTACCGCTTTTGCGTCGAAGCGCTCGCCGTTGCTGAACGTCACGTTGTCGCGCAAGTGAAAGGTGTAGGTCAGCGCGTCGTCACTGATCTCCCAGCTCTTGGCCAGCCAGGGGACGATCTTGCCGGTGGCCGGGTCCTGGTCGGTGAGCGACTCGGCGACATTGCGCAGCAGCACGCGGTGTTCCAGCCAGTACACCTGGAAGGGGTCAACGCTGACCAGGGTGGTGTTGTCGCCAAAAAATGCAATGTTCAGGGTTTTGTTCGCTTGCGCCTGGTCATCCGAAGGTGAGCAGGCGGCCAGGCTGATCGCCAGGGCGCAGGGGGCCAGCAGACGGCTCATCAAGTTGGAGGTGTTCAATGGGGTGCCCTCGTTTGGCGATGTGAATCAGAAGCCGTAGGCCAGCTTGGTGTAGTCGCGGTCCTTAATGTTGTTCAGCGGGTAGTAGCCGTCAGAAAACACCTCCGGCACCGCCGCGCGGCCGGTGGGCGGGTACCGCCGCCAGCAGCGAACTGGTCAACAGCGACAGGTGGAATTTTTTCAGCGGGGCGGGGTGAGAAATATCGGGCATATCGATAGAGATCCATGTCGGGGGTACGTCCTCCGCCAGGCATGGGGTCGGTCTGTGAAGTGAAGATATCTCTATAAAAAACTGCGGGGAAAGTCTTTTTTAGAATAAGCTAATTATTAGATATTGTTATCTTGTGGTTTTATAAGATCACCTATTTTTATTACCCGGCTGGTGAGGCGTGTCGGCTCGCCGTTGGATGTGCGCGACGTCATCGCCTGTCATAATTTACCCATCTCACCCCTAACCCCCACACGGAGGCCATGCCATTGATGGTGCTGTTCAATCGATTGAGCGCGTTTTCCATCCAGGCGCGCAGGGCACTGAAGCTGGTCTGGGGGACGTCGCGCCCCTTATTCATAGGCCTGCTGCTGGCCACCATCGTTGCAGGTCTGTTGCCTGCGCTGGCTGCCTGGATCGGCCAGCGTATTGTCGATGGCGTGGTGCATGCGATGCAGATTCATGCAGCCGGCAGCCAGGCACCCGTGTGGCCCGTGATGCAATACGTGCTGGCCGAGGCGGGCGTGTTGGGGCTGCTGGCCGCCGCTCAGCGTGCGTTGTCAATGCAGCAATCGTTGCTGCGGGTGCAGTTGGGGGTGAAGGTCAACCTGATGATTCTGGAGAAGGCCCAGACCCTCTCGCTCACGCAATTTGAAGACGCCGAGTTCCACGACAAGCTGGTGCGCGTGCGCCAGGGCGCGTCGACACGGCCGCTGAGCCTGGTCACCAAGGGCCTGGGGCTGGTGCAGAACCTGATCTCGCTGGTCAGCTTTGCCGTGTTGTTAGTGCACTTTTCGCCGTGGGCGCTGGTGATTCTGGTGGTCGGCGCCTTACCGGTTTTCTTCGCCGAGACGCATTTCTCGGGCAATGCGTTTCGCCTGTTCCACCGGCGTGCGCCGGAGACCCGTCAGCAGAATTACCTGGAATCGCTGCTGTCCCATGAGACCCACGCCAAAGAGGTCAAGCTGTTCGGCCTGGCGCCGCTGTTCCTCAAGCGCTACCGCGACAACGCCCGGCGCTTGTACGCCGAAGACCGCCAGTTGACGGTGCGCCGGGATGCCTGGGGCTTTGCCCTGGGCCTGCTGGGCACCGCGGCGTTTTATGTGGCTTACGCCTGGGTGGTGCTGGACACCGTGCGCGGTCAGACCAGCCTGGGGCAGATGACCATGTACATCGTGCTGTTCAAGCAGGGGCAAAGCGCGATCACCGCCAGCCTCAGCGCGATTGCCGGCCTGTATGACGACAGTCTGTTTCTCTCAGACCTTTATGAGTACCTGCTAACCCCAGTGGTCGTGCCGAGTGGCCGGCTTACCCAGGGCGCGCTTCCCGGCGACGGTCTGCGTTGCGAGCACGTGGGGTTCAGTTACCCCGGCGCTGAGCGGCCGGCATTGGCTGACATCAACCTGCACTTGGCGCCGGGGCAAAGCCTGGCCCTGGTGGGCGAGAATGGCTCGGGCAAAACCAGCCTGATCAAACTGCTCACGCGCCTGTATACCCCGCACGAGGGGCGTATTCTGCTGGATGGCAGCGACTTGCAAGACTGGGATGAACAGACACTGCGCCAGCGCATTGGGGTGATTTTTCAGGATTACATCCGCTACCAGATGACCGTCGGCGAGAACCTTGGCGTGGGTGACGTCGATGCGTTGAACGACGAGCCGCGCTGGCGCACGGCTGCAACCCAGGGGGTGGCCGCCGAGTTCATCGAACGCCTGAGCAAGACCTACGGCACACAGTTAGGGCGCTGGCTTGGCGGCCAGGAGTTGTCGGGTGGGCAATGGCAGAAGGTTGCCTTGTCAAGCGCATATATGCGCCAGGAGGCGGATCTGCTGATTCTTGACGAGCCGACGGCGGCGCTGGACGCCGGCGCCGAGGCGGCGGTGTTCGAGCACTTTCGCGAACACGCCAAGGGCCGCATGACATTGTTGATTTCCCATCGATTCTCCAGCGTGCGCAATGCCGACCACATCATCGTGCTGGACGGCGGGCGAATCCTGGAGGAGGGCAGTCATCATCAACTGATGGCGGCGGGTAGGCGCTATGCCGAGTTGTTCGATGTTCAGGCGCGGGGGTATCGCTAGGTCGCGAGCGCCACGCCCGACGATACCTCCAGGGTATCCCTCCAGACTTTATCCATATTGGACGCCCCCCTACCCAAGCGTCAGCCTGAGCCCAATAACGATAAAAGAGTCGCGACCATGACCGTGCTATTGAGTGAGCGCAGCCAGATTTTCCAGGGTGCCGATGCCTACGCGGTGTCGGACTACGTCAACCAGCATGTGGGCAGCCACTGCATTCGCCTGCCTCCCAGGGGCCGGCCGCGGGCAAGTATCAGCCATCGCACCTTCGCCAGCCTGGACCTGTGCCGCATCAGCTACGGTGCACCGGTGCGGGTCATGTCGGTGGCGCTGGAGACCATCTACCACCTGCAGATCCTCTTGAGCGGGCATTGCCGCTCCAACTCCCGTGGCGAGGAGGATGTGTTCGGGCCGGGGGAAATCCTGCTGATCAACCCGGACGACCCGGTAGACCTGACCTATTCCGCCGACTGCGAAAAATTCATCATCAAACTGCCGGTGCGCCTGCTGGAAAACGCCTGCCTGGAGCAGCACTGGAGCCTGCCGCGGGCGGGGGTCCGCTTCACGACGGCCCGTCACGCGCTCAGTGAAATGGGCGGCTTCCTGCCGTTGCTCGGGTTGAGCTGCCATGAGGCGGAAAACGCTGCCGAGCCCAACATGCAAGGCCTGTACGAACGCATCGTGGCCAACAAGCTGCTGGCATTGCTAGGCAGCAATGTGTTGCGGGTGACCCCCCGGGCTGCCCACGGCGGTGGGTTTGAAGCGGTGCACGAATTTATCCAGCAGCACTTGGGCGATGACATCAGCGTCGAGCAGTTGATGGCCGTGGCCAACGTCAGTGAACGTTCGCTGTACAGCCTATTTGAGCGCCAGGTGGGGCTGTCGCCGCGCGATTACGTACGCCGCTGCAAACTCGAACGCGTACATGCACGCTTGCAGCTAAGCAGCACGCGCAGCGTGACCGAGGTGGCTTTGGACCATGGGTTCATGCACTTGGGACGGTTTTCCGAGGCCTATCGCAAACGCTTCGGCGAACTGCCGTCGCAGACCTGGAAACGCCATCGTTAAGCGACGTGCGCCTGGCGGATAGCGATGTGCAGGCAGCGGATATTGACGGGCAGGGCGAACACGTACGGTGAGGGCGCCTGATACAAGAACAACGGAGGGCCCGCCCCATGATCAGTACACTCGACCGACTCGCCTGCCAAGTGCGCGAGTCCGTACAGGAAGACCCCGCCACTGGGGTATTCCGCTGCCGCCGCGACATCTTCACCGACCCCGACCTGTTTGCCCTGGAGATGAAACACATCTTCGAAGGCGGCTGGATCTACCTGGCCCATGAAAGCCAGGTGCCGCAGATCAACGATTACTTCACCACCTGGATCGGCCGCCAGCCGGTGGTCATCACCCGTGACAAGCATGGCGCGCTGCATGGTCTGGTCAACGCCTGCGCGCATCGCGGCGCCATGTTGTGCCGGCGCAAACAAGGCAACAAGGGCTCATTCACTTGCCCCTTCCATGGTTGGACGTTCAGCAACGCCGGCAAGCTGCTCAAGGTAAAGGACGCAAAGACCGGCGCCTACCCGGACAGCTTCGACTGCGACGGCTCCCATGACCTCAAGCGCTTGGCGCGCTTTGAAAACTACCGCGGTTTCCTGTTTGCCAGCCTCAGCGATGCGGTGCCGGAACTCAGCGATTACTTGGGCGAAACCCGCGTCATCATCGACCAGATGGTCGACCAGGCCCCTTTGGGCCTGGAGGTGCTGCGCGGCAGCTCATCCTATGTCTATGACGGCAACTGGAAGCTGCAAATCGAAAACGGCGCCGACGGTTACCACGTCAGCTCCGTGCACTGGAACTACTCGGCGACCATGGGCCGGCGCAACTACGACGCCGAAGGCACGCGCACCGTCGACGCCAATGGCTGGTCGAAAAGCCTGGGCGGCGTCTACGCCTTCGACCACGGGCATATCCTGCTGTGGACGCGCCTGCTCAACCCCGAAGTGCGCCCGGTGCACGCTCACCGCGAGGCCTTGGCCGAACGCCTGGGCCAAGCGCGCGCCGACTTTATCGTTGATCAGACCCGCAACCTCTGCCTCTACCCCAATGTGTACCTGATGGACCAGTTCTCGACCCAGATCCGCGTGGTGCGGCCCCTCGCCGTGGACAAAACCGAAGTGACAATCTATTGCATGGCTCCCATCGGCGAAAGCGCCGAGGAGCGCGCCACGCGGATTCGCCAGTACGAAGACTTCTTCAATGTCAGCGGCATGGGCACCCCGGACGACCTCGAAGAGTTCCGTGCCTGCCAGACCGGTTACCAGGGCGCGAGCACCCTGTGGAATGACTTGAGCCGTGGCGCCAAGCAGTGGGTCGAGGGCGCGGACGAAAATGCCTTGGCCATGGGTATGAAACCGCAGCTCAGCGGGGTCAAGACCGAGGACGAGGGCTTGTTTGTGCGCCAGCATGCGCACTGGGCCCAAAGCCTGCAGCGTGCGATCGAGCGCGAACAGCAAGGGCTGATTGCCAGCGACCGTGAGGTGCAGCCATGAGCCTTGCCCGTGACCACCTGCTGGATTTTCTTTACCGTGAGGCGCGCCTGCTCGACGACCGCCAATGGGATGACTGGCTGGCCTGCTATTCGCCCAAGGCCGAGTTCTGGATGCCCGCCTGGGACGATCACGACACCCTCACCGAAGACCCGCAGCGCGAAATCTCGCTGATCTACTACCCCAACCGTGACGGCCTGGAAGACCGCATCTTTCGCATCAAGACTGAGCGCTCCAGCGCCAGCACGCCCGAGCCGCGCACCGTGCACATGCTGTGCAACCTCGAAGTGCTGGCCGACGACGGCGCGCAGGTGGACCTGCGTTTCAACTGGCACACCCTCAGCCACCGCTACAAAACCACCGACAGTTATTTCGGTACCTCCTTCTATCGCCTCGACATCCGTGCCGAGCAGCCGCTGATAACGCGCAAGAAAGTGGTGCTTAAAAACGATTACATCCACCAGGTCATCGACATCTACCACATCTGAGGACACCGCCATGACGTATGCCATCGCCCTGAACTTCGAGGATGGAGTGACCCGCTTCATCGACTGCAAGGCGGGGGAAAAGGTGCTCGATGCCGCCTTCCGCCAACGCATCAACCTGCCCATGGACTGCTCGGACGGCGTGTGCGGTACGTGCAAATGCCGCTGTGAAACCGGCGCCTATGACTTGGGCGACGACTTTATCGACGACGCCCTGAGCGCCGACGAAGCGCAGGCGCGCCAGGTACTGACCTGCCAAATGGTGCCGCAGTCCGACTGCGTGATCGCCGTGCCGGTGCCGTCGAGCGCCTGCAAGACCGGCACCACGCACTTTGCCGCGACGCTGGCCGGCATCACCCGACATGCCGATGCCGCGCTGGAGGTGAGTTTCGAACTGGACCAAGCGCCGGTATTCCTGCCCGGCCAGTACGTGAATATCAGCGTGCCCGACAGTGGGCAAACACGTGCTTACTCCTTCAGCAGTCGCCCGGGCGACCCGCGCGCCAGCTTCCTGATCAAGCACGTGCCCGGCGGGTTGTTGAGCAGTTGGCTCGAGCGCGCCCAGCCGGGCGACAGCGTGGCGATCACCGGCCCACTGGGGAGTTTCTACCTGCGTGAGGTGGCGCGGCCGCTGCTGTTACTGGCCGGTGGTACCGGCCTGGCGCCGTTCCTGTCGATGCTTGAAGTGCTCGTGCAGCGCCAGGAAACCCGCCCGATCCGGTTGATCTACGGCGTAACGCGGGATCAGGACCTGGTGATGATCGAGGCGTTGCAGGCTTTTACCGCGCGTTTGCCCGACTTCAACCTGGTGACCTGCGTGGCTGATCCGCACACCACTCACCCGCGCCAGGGCTATGTGACCCAGCACATGGCCGACGAAGCCCTCAATGGCGGCGATGTCGACGTGTACCTGTGCGGCCCGCCGCCGATGGTCGATGCGGTGCGCGAGCACTTCAAGCAGCAGGGCGTGACCCCGGCCAGCTTCCATTACGAGAAATTCACCCCTAACGCCGTCGCCACGTGCGATGCCGCCTGAGGACTGCCGCATGACTCAACGGTTTAACAACAAGGTCGCGCTGGTCACCGGCGCTGCGCAAGGCATCGGCCGGCGTGTCGCCGAACGCTTGCTGGAGGAGGGTGCCTGGCTGGTTGCGGTGGATCGCTCCGAGTTCGTGCATGAATTGCAGCATGAGCGAGCGCTACTGCTGACCGCCGACCTGGAACAATACAGCGAGTGCGCGCGGGTGATGGCCGCCGCCACGGCGCGTTTCGGGCGCATCGACGTGCTGGTCAATAACGTCGGCGGGACCATCTGGGCCAAGCCTTTTGAGCATTACGCCGAAGCTGAAATCGAGGCCGAAGTGCGCCGCTCGCTGTTCCCCACGCTGTGGTGCTGCCATTGCGTGCTGCCCTATATGCTGGAGCAGGGCGCGGGCGCGATCGTCAACGTGTCTTCCGTGGCTACGCGTGGTGTCAATCGCGTGCCCTATGGCGCAGCCAAGGGCGGCGTGAATGCCTTGACGGCCTGCCTGGCCCTGGAGACTGCAGGCAGCGGGATTCGCGTCAACGCCACCGCGCCCGGCGGCACCGAGGCACCGCCACGGCGCATCCCGCGTAACAGCCACCCGCAGAGCGAGCAGGAGCGTGTGTGGTACCAGCAGATCGTCGACCAGACCCTCGAGAGCAGCTCGATGAAACGCTACGGCAGCATCGACGAACAAGCTGGCGCAATTCTGTTCCTGGCCTGCGACGAGGCCTCCTACATCACCGGCGTGACCTTGCCGGTGGGCGGTGGCGACCTCGGCTAAGGCTTTTTCCATCAGATGACATGGGCTCTCCTTTTCAAACCATCCAAGGCATGCCCTCAGGTGTGCCCCAATGGAGCAATCCACTGGAGATGGATGGGGCTTCATGGTCTATGAAAAGGCAGAAATGATCAGATAAACAGCTGCCAGACGGCCACTAGAGACTCTCAGGATCCCCGAAAAACATTTTGACTGGGCTCTAGAGCAATACTTTCAGGCAGAAAAATTCCAAATATGCCCCCAGTTTTGCCCCCAGTTGCGCGTAGTGCGCGGGCGATCGCGATTGGCGATTTCTGAGGCGGAGCAGGGTGGCTAACGACTGTGGATTCGACCGGTCGATGCAACAGATTGGCCAGTGGCAACCGACTGAAATCGACCCTCAACAGCCACCGGGGTTGGTGAAACTTCAATGGTGCCTTCCAGAACCGTTTCGGACATCGGCTGCAACTTGTAGCCGGGTGTGTGCCCATAATCCATGCAATGTGAGAGGGCGCGGTTGCCTCTAGCTCATCCCTTGCTCTCAGGAAACATGCATCCGCCCCTGCGGACCAGAGCCTTCAACTCTTCGCTCACCTGCGTGGGGTCTTGAGTTAAACGGGTCACGAACTCCTCAAGGTCCCGTGCGTACGACTTCGAATCGTGCTTCGCGCTCCAAAGAACGATGTTGAGCACGATGGGGATGAGGTCCAGGCCTTTCTCTGTCAGCGTATAGAAATCCTTGCGCCTGTCGTCGGGGTTGGGGGCCTTCGAGAGAACTCCTTGTCCTTCAAGGAAGGCGAGGCGGGACGCAAGGACATTGGACGCGATACCTTCTTCCGACTTCAGGAACTGGCCATAGGTCTTCTTACCCGCAAAAACGATGTCGCGAATGATCAAGAGCGACCATCGGTCGCCGAAGATCTCCACGCCATAGTTCACTGCGCAATGGGACCGAATGTCTTCTTTAGATGTGGTTTTCATGGGGGGATCTTAACATCACTTGCATGGTGCAAGTAAACTCCTGTTATTCGCTTGCGCTTTGCAAGTGAAGCGACCAGCATGGTTAGGACATTGAACGCGAATACTCAGCCGTAAAGGAGATCCCCGTGTACGACACAACCAAGTTATCCGAGTTGCTCCGGTTCGCACGCGTGGATGCAGGCTCCACCGTCATCGACGTTTACCCAGGCGACGGCGAATGGACCCGTCTGTTCTCCGACACCGTGGGGCCAAAAGGGCGGGTCTACAGCTTTGTGCCAGCCGAAGTCGCCCACTTCAAGAACGATCCGCTCGGCAGCATGCAGGCGCTCGCGAAGGAGGCGGGCCGGGAGAATGTCGAAGCCGTCTCCGCCGACCTGACCGCGATGCCGGAGGTCACGCAACCGGCGGATGTCCTGTGGCTGCACCTGTTCTACCACGATCTCCACACTGATCTGATGAAGGCGAGGGGCGCCACGGCCGCCGACTTCAATCGAGCCGTCTTTGAGCGGCTGAAGCCTGGTGGGGCCTACGTCATCATCGACCACGCCGCCGCCATCGGGACGGGCGCGAGCAATGCCCAGTCACTGCATCGGATTGAGCCCGCATCCGTTCACAAGGAGGTGGAAGCGGCCGGTTTTGTACTGGACGCGCAAAGCACTTTGCTCGCGAACAAGGACGATCCACACTCGATCAAGGCGTTCGATCCCGCCATCAAGGGCGAGACAGATCGCTTCGTCTATCGGTTCGTGAAGCCCTGACAGGTCACGACGCCGTCTTCATGGGAAGGGGTCGGTAGTAGCAGTCGACCAGGTGGCTTGGACAAGGCCATTCTGGTCGCGAGGTTTCTGATCTCGGGAAAGATACATCCGCGATTGCGGACCAGCGCCTTCACCTCTTTGTCGACCTGCCAGGGGCTTCGATGTAGTCGAGCCACCACCCTCATGATCAAGAGCGACCACCGGTCGCCGAAGATCTCCACGCCATAGTTCACTGCGCCGATGGAACCGAATGTCTTCTTTAGATATTGATTTCATAGGTGATTCTTAACATTGCTTGCATAACGAAAGTAAATTTCTGCAATTCACTTGCTTTTTGCAAGTGAGGCGATCAGCATGGTTCGCAGGTTGAACGCAGTCACCGGATCACGCCGGCAGTCCTTGAATGGTCAACCCATATCTGTAAGGAAACTGCACATGAGCACTATCAGCATCATCGGCTCAGGTGGCATGGCCGCAGCGATCGGCGGCCTTGCCGCCAAAGCCGGACACACCGTCGAGGTGATGAGTCGTGACGCCACCAAGGCGCGGGCGCTGGCCGAGCAGATCGGAGCTGGCGCGACGACAGGAACGTTCGGCACCGCCCCGGCCGGGGATATTGTGATCCTGGCGGTTCCCTATTCAGCGGTTCTCGAGGTGGTGACGCAGTACGGCGAAGAATTGGCAGGCAAGCTTCTTGTCGACATTACCAACCCCGTCGCCCCTGACTTCAAAAGCTTTGTGACCCCTGAGGACAGTTTCGGCGCGCAGGAAATCGCCAAAGCTGCGCCAGCCGGCGCCGAAGTCATCAAGGCGTTCAACACCCATTTCTCCCACGTCCTGGCTGCCGGTCCTGTCGAAGGCCACTCGCTGGGCGTGTTCATCGCTGGAGACGACGCGCAGGCGAAGGGACGTGTCTCGGCGTTCGTCGAAGGTCTCGGGCTGCGGCCGTTTGACGTTGGGCTACTGCCCATGGCGCGGACGCTGGAGCACGTCTGCCTGCTGTCGCTGGGTCTCATGACCCACTCCGTCAAGCACACCAGGTTCTCAATCGGCGTCAGCTTTCTCGGCTGAGTGCACTCGCATAACTTTTCGCATCACATCACTTACAAGGAACACCAACATGCACGTATTCGTCACTGGCGGGACCGGTCATTCCGGTCCATACATCATCTCCGACCTCATCGCCGCCGGCCACGAGGTCACTGCGTTGGCCCGGTCGGACAGTGCGGCGCAGGCGCTCACTGCGCTTGGCGCAAAGGTGCGTCGCGGTGATCTCGATGATCTCGACGGGCTCAAGGAGGCGGCTGCAGCCGCCGACGGCGTGATCCATGTAGCGCACAGACAAGACTTGCTTCCGGTCGGCGGGCTCGACGCTGTTGCCGCAGCGGAAGTCCAGATCATGCTCGCCTACGGTGATGCACTGGCTGGAACGGGAAAACCGCTGGTCGTGTCGGGAAGCATCGGTTCGCCAACTAACGTGGGGTGGCCGGTTCCTGGGCCGCTGCAGAGCCGACCGGCGACCGAGGAGGATCCGGCTCTTTCTCCGGCTGGCGATCAATATAAGGGCTCCCTGCGGGTTCGTAACATCGTGGAGCTTACCGTCATCGGTCTCGCAGAGCGGGGCGTGCGGTCTTCGGTCGTGCGCATTTCTGAAATCATGCACAGCTCAACCGACAAGGCCGGTTTCCTTCAGGTCCTGATCGGGCAAGCAAAGGAAAAGGGCGTCGTTGGCTTTCCCGGCGACGGCTCCAACCGGTGGGCGGCAGTGCATGCCCGCGACCTCGCTACCCTGTTCCGCCTGGCGCTGGAGAAGGGTCCCGCTGGCAGATGCTGGCACGCGGTTGCCGAAGGGTCTATCCCGTACCGCGAGATCGCGGAGGCCATTGGCAGCCGTCTGAACCTTCCCGCCGTGCCCATTCCCGTTGACGTAATGATGGGGCCAGGTTTCTTCGGCTTCCTCGCGAACTTGGTAACGCTGGATACCCCGGCGTCGAACGATATCACGCGCCAGACTCTCGGCTGGGCACCAGTGCAGCCCGGCCTGTTTGCCGATATGGACAATGGCCACTACTTCCCTGCCGCCTGAGTGATCATCAGGCTATTCGCCGAGTCGCAAATCGTCCGGCGAACAGCGACGTCGCGATCCGTTCGCCCCGAGCATGGCAGAAGGGCGGCGGATGCTGCCCGGCACGCACGGGATACTAATCGGGGGAAGCCCATTCAGAGACAGCGGGCAATACCCCAACTCATTTGGAGATTACACATGAGCACTATCAGCATCATCGGTTCAGGAGGCATGGCCGCGGCGATCGCCGGTCGTACCGCCAAAGCGGGATACACCGTTGAGGTGGTCAGCCGCGACCCGGCCAAGGCGCAAGCATTGGCCGACCAGCTCGCAGCAGGAGCGACCACAGGGAAGTACGAGGCCCCTCCAGCCGGCGAAATCGTCATTCTCGCCGTGCCTTACACTGGTGCGGCGTCGGTGGTGGCCGACTACGGGGACGCGCTCGACGGCAAGGTGATCATCGACATCACCAATACGGCCTCCCCGGACCTCTCGGGCCTTGTCTCTCCCGCCGGCAGTTCTGGTGCGCAGGAGATCGCCAAGATCGCCCCCGCCAGCGCGCATGTCGTAAAGGCGTTCAACACGCTTTTCGGCCATGTCCTTGCCAAAGGAGGGCGCCTCGACACGTTCATCGCCGCCGACGATCCAGAAGTCAAGGCACGCGTCTCGACTTTCATCGAGAGTCTTGGGCTGCGCCCGCTGGATGTCGGCGGCCTGCACATGGCGCAGACGCTCGAGGCGCTCGGCCTGATGATGATCGGCCTTGCAAAAAATGGTGCCGGTACTTGGGATATCGCCTTGAACGTCGAGATCGGCTGAGTCGCCGACACCCGTCAGGTCCATTGCGTCGCGATCTGAAAAGAGATGGCGAGATTTCGATGAACGCGCAAGAGTATGTTCAGATCGTGAAGGATGCGTTTGCAGCCACCGGCCGCGCCGATATGCAAGGTCTGCTAACGTGGGCTGCCGAAGATATCGATTGAATCATTCCGGGCGAGGACTGACCGCTGGCCGGCACGCGCCGCTGGCACTCAGGATTGGTGGATCTGTTTCGGACGCAATTCGACACGATGGAAACTTTTCTCATGGAAACCGGCGAGGTTGCGGCGTAGGGAGACCGGGTGCTGGTCATTGGTCTCGCTAGTGGGAGGATTGAGGTTGCGAACTAGGACATGGGAGGACGATTGGCTCTTCGCCATTACTGTGCGAAATGGAAAACTGACCAACATCCGGGCGTATATCGATGCGCAAGGACTGGCGCGGGCCTCCGAAATGTATTCGGGCTCCAGGCTTTGATCAACGAGAGCATCACCATGTCGGTGAATACTCTTGGCACCGGCCCCCGTTGTAGGGGCTCTAGCGACGTTTGCCTACAGGTTACCGACATCCTGGCGCAGGAGCAGAGCGCTATTGCCTCGCTGTCCGTCGCTCTGGGGGGCGGATGCCAGCACATTCGATCTAGATGTTTTCTCCCAATGATTCCGCCTACTAATGCCAGCCAGAGCTCTCAGGAACGGATCGCTGTGCTGGCCGCCCCCGAGTAGCTGACCGTCCGGCAACTGGTCCTCCGTCTCGGGGGATGCGCAGGGTTGCCCTTGGTCGGCGTTGAGCAGACCGTCGCCGATGAGATGCGGCAATGGTTCGACAGCGAAGGCAGCGACGGTTTCAGCATCATGTTTCCATAGCTGCATAGTATGGCTTGCGATAACGGCCGGTCGAAAATTCTTTGACACGGGTACAAGGGTAGGCGCGGCTCTGGATTGATGACCCATAGGATGTGAATTGCCCAGCAGTTTGGTTGGCCGGGAGCCGATGTGCTGTAAGCCGCAAGCCTAGGGCGATAAAAAAATTTGCGATGATTGTCTGGCCATTAATGCTAGTCATTAACTGCGGTCTGAGACTCTTTCCCGCTATAGCAGGCGAGAACGTGACTTACTGAGTGCTGGATAACAGCAGGGCACAGTTTCAGCCAACCAGTTGGTGCGAATCACTTTGCTGGCGAAATGCTACGCAACAGCACAATTGCAATGAACAGCGCACCAACTGCTCCCACTGAGATCATCAATCCTTGCTCGCTGACATAAGACATTGTGGCCCCGGTAACAATGGGACCCAATACGCTGCCCAAGGTGTAGAACATCGCAATCGCCGTCATGGCGGTGGACACTTGATGTTCGCCAGCTCGGTCTCCTACCTCGATTACAGCCAAGGTGTTCATGCCGCCAATAGCGCCTCCCCAGAGGAACACGATCATCGTCGCCAACCAAGGATGCGGCTGGCTGAGCGGAATGGCCAACGAACCCAGCAACAGTATCAAGCTGCAGACTAACTGGCCGATCTTGTAAGAGCTGCGGTCAGCCATCCAGCCAATTGGCAGTTGAAGGACGGTGCCACCAATTCCGAATACTGATATTAGGAGTGTCGCGGCGGTCAACAGGTAGCCAGCCGAGAGGCTGTAGCCTGCAAGGAACGACACGGCTGAGGTTTCAGAAAAGCCAGCAATAAATGCGCCGCAAAGAGCTGTTGGAATGACGCTAAACAATTTTCCATGGTGATTTTCTGCCGGTGTTTTCGGTTGCGTATCGTAGGTCTTGAGGGTTAAGGCCAGCGCGCCGGACATCAACACGATAAAGGCACAGGCGTAGTAGGGCGCGGCGCTTCCCACGCCAAATACAATCAGCAGGAGCGGGCCAATAGCAATACCCAGGCCCATCAAGGCCTCATGGACGCCGATCGCCCGGCCGCGCTCGTCTTTCGAGGCGACTGCAACGATCCACGTATCGCACGCGATCCAGCGCAGGATCAAGCCGATGCCGAGCAAGAAGTTCAGTGAAAAAATCAATGCCAGATGGGTTGTCAGGGGCATACCGATCAGCGCAGCAATAGTCAGCGCTGCACTGAGGATGTTAGTTCTGACGAGCCCCATACGGGCCAGTAAGCGTGGAACCCATTTGTAGAGCAGCAAAATAGCCAACCACGAGGCACTGACAACCACCCCGATTTTTGCTGGCTCCACCCCTTGCTGCTCAAGCGAAAGCGATAGCAGCGGGGTGACTGTACCAATCTGCACGATCTGCGAAAGTGCTGAGAGAATGTTTATCCTGGTGAGGGCAAACCAGCGTAGCTGGTTGCCATATTCGATATTCGGTTTTTCCATTTGTGACCGACCTAGAATAACGACGCCAAGCGTTCAACGATTAGGCAGACTCTTTTCAAAATACTCTCGCGGGAACATCGGTAGGGTGAGTCCAGCCAGACCTGATGCTTTTTTTCCAACACGACGTCGGACGGTTCTGGATCTATCTGCTCCGCCAGAAATTTTTCGATTGGATCGGAGACTTCCAGGCGCGACCACTTCAACTGCGCATCCTTGAAAAAGGCGAAATGCATGTCACTTTCAACTCGGATCCATTCGTCTACCAGCGTGAAGTCTTCAGCTGTCAGGCCCGTTTCTTCCTCAACTTCTCGAATGAGCGAACGTCCTAAGTCGACCACTGCGTCTTGCAGCACGTCGTCAGTTCCCGGTCGATGTTGTGAGCATAGATGAGGGTATAACCAGCGGGATAAGAACTGTTACGTATAACCTTAGGTACGGTACTCCCGTGGTGAGCTCGCCGCTAGATAGGCGGTGAGCGGTTGGCTACTTGCGCGTGTTAGCGCTCTCGACGAAGAGAGTTTTAACGAGTGTCCGGCCGTATTTATACCTCGGCAAAATGCTTGAGCTGCCAAGCGCAAAGGACCCTCCAGCTTGTGAAATGGTGCATTGATATCGTTCAGTAGGTGTCGACTTGGTGTGCGGATTGTGCGTCATCTGGATGAAATAGAGGAAAATCAAGTACTCGCTCATGGCCCACGTGTTCCATTTTGACAAGCCTGTGGGCCAGGTTTCGCTGGTACACAAAGAGCGGCGTTACAGGCCACAACAGCCAGCATGCAAAGCGCTGCCTTTGTACGGTTCGGCACAATTTTCGGGCTGATTTTTACAAGACGCTTGAACTGAACCCCCGATGCTAGTGAGAGGGTCAGCCCTTTATCCATGAGTCACGGCGTATTCGACGTTGAGAGTATCGGCCGTGCAGATTACGCAGGGCTGTCCGCTCTGGTCCCCTTTCTGTCCCCGAATGACCTCAACGCCGTGCCGTGGTTGTATTAGTGTTGATCACGCTTTCACACAATAAGATAGAGAGGGTGGCTATGCGGGCAATCAACCCCCGTCGCATAAGTCTGCTGATGGCCGTGACCTGCCTGCTGACAGCCTGTGGCGACAAACCGAAACATTCATCCGAACGCGCCACGGCGGCCAACGCCATGCCCGGCGACTCAGCCCTGGCCCAGGTCTACGACACCAGTTGCAAGCTATGCCACGCCAATCCGGCCTCCAGGGCACCGCTGACCGGTGACGGCCCGGCCTGGAGCCCGCGCATCGCCCAGGGCCCGGACACTCTGCTGGACCACACCATCAATGGCTACAACGGCATGCCGCCGATGGGCCTGTGCGTGCAGTGCTCCGAAGACCAATTCCTGGGGCTGATCAGCTTTATGTCGGGTCAACACATCCAATAAGAATAACGGGGTAGGCGATGGGGCTTTCACGGCGAGAATTATTGCAGCGCGGCGCGGTAGCTGGCGCGTTCACGGCATTGACCAGTAACCCGGTGCTGGCCCAGCTGGCCCGGGCACCGCGGTTGATTCCCTGGCGCAACTGGTCGGGGGCGCAAACCTGTTTGCCCCTGGCCCGGCAGGCGCCGAAAAACCTCGATGAACTGGTGCAGGTCATCGGCCAGGCACCGGGCAAGGTGCGGCCGGTGGGCTCGGGCCATTCGTTCAGTGCCCTGGTGCCCACAGACGGCACGCTGCTTTCCCTGAGTTATTTCAACGGTCTGTTGGATCACGATCCGCACACCTTGCAGGCCACCTTCGCCGCCGGCACGCCGATGTCGCGCATGGGCCAGGCATTGAAGGACGTCGGCCAGGCGCTGCCCAACATGGCGGATATCGACTACCAGACCCTGGCCGGGGCGATTTCCACCTCGACCCACGGCACGGGCGTGGGTTTTACCTCGTATTCTGGTTGTGTCACCGGCCTGCAGCTGGTGACCGCCCAGGGCCAGGTACTGGACTGCGACGCCAACCGCCACCCCGACGTGTTCAGCGCCGCCCGGGTGTCCCTCGGAGCCCTTGGCGTGGCCACCCAGGTCCGCCTGCAAAACCGCGCACCCTACCGTCTGCGACAGCACCAGTGGATCGCCAAGACCGAAGATCTGCTGGAAGACGTGGCGAAAAACGCCCGGGAAAACCAGCACTGGGAAATGCTCGTGGTGACCCATTCCGACTACGCCTTGTCCATCGCCCTGAACGAAACCACCGACCCCGAAACCCCGCCCATGGACCCGGCCGAGGCGGGCGGTAACGAGTTCGTGTCGATCATCGAAAAACTTGACAAATACGTCAGCGATTTCTCCGACGTCCGGGGCACGTTGCTCAACAGCCTGCGTTTTTTTGCCAACTTCGATGACCGGGTGGCCGAGTCGTTCCAGGTGTACAGCAACGTGCGCGACGTGCGCTTCAACGAGATGGAATATTCGGTGCCCGCCGAACACGGTCCGGCCTGCCTGCGGGAAATCCTCAAGCTGATCAGCGATAAGGACCTGCGCACCTGGTTTCCCATCGAGTACCGCTACGTCAAGGCCGACGACATTCCGCTGAGCATGTTCGAGGGGCGCGACAGCTGTTCAATCTCCGTGCACCAGCACTACACCATGGACCACCACAACTTCTTCGCCGCCGTGGAACCGATCTTCTGGAAATATGCCGGCCGCCCGCACTGGGGCAAGTTGCACACCCTCAATGCCCGCACCTTGGAACCGTTGTATCCGCGCTGGGAGGAGTTCACCCGAGTGCGCCGCGAACTTGATCCCAGCGGTAAATTCCTCAACGCGCACCTGTCGTCTATTTTGGGAGTGGCCTGATGAACCGCCGACATTTTGTACTAGGCACTGGCGCTTTGCTGGCCGCCGGTGCCTGGTTGCTGCGCCCAAGTGACCGGGGCAGCCCCTACAACGATTACTTCCGCACTTTAAACGCCGAACTCAAGGCCCACGGGCCGATGCGCCCGGTGATGCTGATCGACTTAGATCGCCTGGACCACAACATCGATGTGGTCATGCAGTCGGTCAAACGAGGCAGTAAACACTTACGGCTGGTAGAAAAGTCCCTGCCGTCGCCGGGGCTACTGGCCTACATCACCAAGCGCGCCGGGACGCAGCGGTTGATGTCGTTTCACCAGCCGTTTCTCAATCACGATGCGCTGGCGTTTCCCGAGGCCGACATGCTCATGGGCAAGCCGTTGCCGGTGCAATCGGCCGAGCTGTTTTACCAAACTCACAAAGGCCCGTTCGATCCGTCCCGGCAGTTGCAATGGCTGCTGGACACGCCTGAGCGCCTGCAGCAATACCTGACGCTTGCCCAGGGGTTGGGCACGAAACTGCGGGTCAATATTGAACTGGATGTGGGCCTGCATCGCGGCGGCATCAGCGACAACGCGGTGCTGGGGCAGATGCTGACGCTGATCAGCGCGCACCCGCAGCAGTTGGAATTCAGCGGGTTCATGGGCTACGACCCGTTTGTGGGGATGGGCGTGCCGGGGATTCTGGGTTCGCCTCAGGATTTGTTCGAGAAAGTCATGCAACGCTACAGCGGCTATGTGGATTACACCCGTCAGCACTTTGCGCCGCTGTGGCGTGACGGGCTGACGTTGAACACGGCGGGCAGCCCGAGTTATCGCATTCACGAGCAGGAAAAACTCAGCAGCGAGGTGTCGGTGGGCACCGCGTTGCTCAAGCCGACGCACTATGACTTACCGTCGTTGAGTGAGCATGCGCCGGCGACCTATATCGCCACGCCTGTGTTGAAGAGCACCGGGCCAGTGGATATTCCGGCGCTGGACGGCAAGTCGCGGTTGTTCTCGTGGTGGGATGCCAATCAGCGCGCCACGTTCTTTATTTATGGGGGGAACTGGATGGCTGAGTTTGAATCGCCCAAAGGGTTGCAGAGTAATAACCTATACGGGCGCAGTTCCAATCAGGAGATGGTCAATGGTTCGCCTAAGGTGGGGCTGAACGTGGAAGACCAGGTGTTTCTGCGCCCGACCCAGAGCGAGTTTGTGCTGTTGCAGTTTGGGGAGTTGCTGGCAGTACGGGGCGGGAAGATCGTCGACACTTGGCCCGTTTACATCTGAAGATCTGCTATAGAGCTTTGGGGAAAATTTTCCACCACTTCAGATTCGGTTTACAGGGGAGGGGGCTCCTGAGCTGTAACCAGAGTCAAGTTCTTGCTCATGTCCATTTGGCCTCTAAAGAGCTGACTGTAATAAGCCCTCATCGCGCGGAAGGGTAGGGTAATGGCGGCCATATGGGGGACTTTAGCGGACAATTTTTGCCAAGAATGCAGCACCTCTTGCAAGGGCCTATGATTGTTATCATGTTGTCCAAAACAAGAACTGAAAAATTCGGTCGGGAATCGAAGCGCCATGCAAAGGAAACCGGCTGATCCACATCATGACATGGCCCTTGTGTCAACCTTTCTGCTGCAAGCCCTCGGGCAAGTGGTCGCGCAAAAAGGGGTAAGCGCGGAACATCTTTGTCGCGGTTTGGGTTTTAGCCTGGCTGATCTGGACGATCCGGCCCAGAGAGTCTCCTATCGCCAGGCGGTCGCGATGATTCAGCGCGCACTCAAGGTACTGCCCGATCAGGGGTTGGGGCTATGGGTCGGGTATCAGAATGTACTCGGTACGTTGGGCCTGCTCGGCCATGTCGTTTCGCTGTGCAAGACCTTGCGCGATGCCTTTGCAATTGGCGAACGCCATCAGCATACCTCTGGTGCGATCGCCTCTTCACATACCTATGAATGCGGACAGGAAGTCTTCGTCGACGTCGAATGCTTGCTGCCCGACGCAGAGGTGCAGGTGTTTGTGAGCGAGGAGTTCCTGGCCAGCCTCATGGTGTATGGCAGAGCTCTGCTGGGGCAAGATTTCGCGCCTTTGCGGGTAGAATTCAGGCATACCGCGCCGCTTTACATAGATGAATATCTCCATATATTTGGCGCAGATGTGCGGTTCGGTGGTCTGCATAATCGTATGGTCCTGGCTCGTCACTGGATGGACGTGCGCCTTCCCAATCATCACGCGCTGGCGCTGCGCCAAGCCTTAGATTTACTGGAGCAGGAAAGCACTCAATTGCATGAGAAAATGGACTTGATTCAAGCGGTAGAGCGCGCAATTTTCCGGGATTTGCAGCGTAGCCAGCTGGCAAAGGTGGCCAGTGACTTAAATATGAGTGGGCGCACCTTGCGTCGACGGCTGATCGAGCATGGGCTGACCTTTGAAAGCTTGCGCGAGCAGGTGCGCCGAGCACGAACTATGAGTTTGTTGAGTAACCCAAGCCTGACTCTCGAACGAATCACGGAAGAGGTGGGCTACAGCGATGTTCGCAGTTTTCGGCGAGCATTCAAGCGCTGGGCCGGGTTGAGTCCCAGTGCGTTTCGTGGTGAAGGACGCGGGCTTGCATAATTCCTAGGAGCGGTCCGTATGCAAGGACAGTATATGTGCTGCTGAAGTAGGGTGTGACGGTCATCGAAAATACGGGGGGGCGGCGCATTGTTGAGCAGTACCTCCCCGTCCTCATTGAAAGGACAGGGAGGGGACGGCGCTCATCCGGCGATGTATAACCCGCCGTTCACATGCAGCACTTCACCGGTAATGAAGCTCGAGCCGCTGCTGCACAGGAAAGCTATCACCGAGGCAATCTCGCTGGGTTGGCCAAGACGTTTGAGAGGGGTTTGTTCCACTGAGTCGCTGCCACGGGTGGCGATCAAAGCTTGAGTCATCGGGGTTTCGATGATGCCGGGGGATACGGCGTTGACGCGGGTTTTCGGACCCAGTTCACGGGCTAGGGCGCGAGTCAGGCTTAGCAGGCCGCCCTTGGAGGTACCATAATGGGCGTTGGAAAACGCACCGCGGTGGGCAGCTATCGAAGTCAGGTTGACGATCGCGCTGTTGGCGCGCAATGCAGGAATCGCCCGACGACACAGATAAAACACGCCGTCGAGGTTGATGCCCAGGGTCTGACGCCATTGTTCATCGGTCATCTGCCGAATCGGTTGCGACTGGTACAAACCGGCCGAAGGCACCAGGAAGTCAATGCCACCGAAGCGATCTATGGCCAATTGCACCGCCTTGGCCGAATCTTCAGGGTTGGCCGCATTCATCCGCAGGGTAACGACGCGCTCTCCGCTGGGGTCGAGTTCCAGGGAAAAATCCGCCAAGCCGTCGCCATCCAGGTCTGTAAGTACCAGAAATGCGCCGCATTGATAAAACAGTTTCGCTACTTCACGGCCAATTCCACCGTTGGCACCTGTGAGCAGAAGGACGCGATTGTTGAAATCGTACATGGTCGTTTCTCCAAAGGGATACCGGGGGTCATGGTCCGAGAATGCGCGCCACATTTTCGTGCTGCAGGTCGACGCCAAGGAAGCGGCAAATCTGCACGATCTGGCCGTAGATCATGTGTTGCCCATGGTGAACGCGGCAGCCGCGCTCCCGTGCCGCTGTCAGCAGCGCGGTGTCGCCTGAACGCATGACTGCTTCACAGACCAGAGCACCGGCCCGCAGCGTACCCGGATCCAGAGGCAGGGCATCGTCGTCCTTGAGCCCAAGCGACGTGGCGTTGATGATCACGTCGAAGCTCTGCGCATTGCCGTCGCTCACGCTCAAATCAATGTCGGAGAACTGCGTTTTCAGGCGTTCCAATAGGGCCTCAGCACGAGCCGGGGAGCGATTGTAGATCGCTAGTCGAGCGGGGCTTTGCTTGGCAATCGACCAGGCAATCGACTTGCCAGCACCGCCGGCTCCCACCAGCAGTACGCGCTTGCCTTCCAGCCGGTGCCCCTGCTGGTGCAACCCGGCGAGCATACCTTCGCCGTCGAAGTTGCCACCGATCAGCCGACCGTTCTCGGGGTCGATCCTTACCGCGTTGACCGAGCCGACTTGCTGTGCGGTGTCGGTCAGTTCGTCGCAGAATTCAACGATACTTTCCTTGTATGGAATGGTCACCACCAGGCCATGCAGGTTGGCAATGCCGGATATCCCGAGCAGTACCTTGCGCAGGTTCGCGCCGCGTACGTGCAGAGGCACGCAGACCAAGTCCAGGCTCTGATTGGCGGCGCTATGGTTGATCACCTGCGGGGTTTTTACGTGGGCGATCGGATCGGCAACGATGCCGATCAGTTGTGTCTGGCCACTGATGTGCATGGAAACCTCAAAGATGGGAGTGTGAGCGCGCATGGATGGGCGAGACGCATACCTGGGCACAGGGTGCAGATCCGAAAAAAATCGATCGGGAGTTGGGAGGGAGGCGAACCGTGGCCAGGGTTGGCGCAGGCGGGGTGGAACATTGAAGCCAGTGTGCGCAACAGCGCTCTAATAGGACTCATAATACTAACCTGTCTGACATATTTTATTGTTGTCTGACAGGATAGTAGGAGGCTTCGCTTTTCGGTGTCAAGGGCCGCAGGCCATTCTGTCCTGCAGCTACACATCGATGCGCCTGGAGCCGATCTGGCTGGTGGGGCGATATTTTTTCAGCAAAACACTTTGACATACCCCAGGCTGAGAGTTATTTTTGATAACTGGTCTGACAAGTAACTAAAGATGTATGACCATAAATAATAACAAGTGAGAACATCATGTCCCATACAGATCACACTCCCGCTACGCCCGAACAGTCCGAGCACCATTCAGCCGTTTTCCAGCACAGCGCTTACTCCGGAATCCGAGACAAGGTGGTCGTGGTTACCGGTGGCGGCAGCGGTATTGGCCTGGCCCTGGCCGAAGGTTTTGCCCGTAATGGCGCGCACCTGCTGCTGATTGACATCAATGACCAGTCCATGACAGACGCCAAGATCACGTTGCAGCATCGTTTCCCGACGACCCGTGTCGAATGTTTTCAGGCGTCAGTCACCGATGAAGCGGCTGTAGAGGCCGCCTTCGCTCACGCTAAGGCGTGTTTCGGGCGCATTGATGTCTTGCTCAACAACGCGGGGGTGTCGATCAACAAGCCATCCCTGGATATCACACCCGCCGAATGGCGACGGGCTATCGAGATCAACTTCAACAGTGTGTTTTTCTGCGCCCAGGCGGCGGCTCGGTACATGATCGACCAGCAGGCTGGCGTAATCATCAACACCTCGTCGATGTGGGGGGTTTCTCACTCCGCTGACCGCACAGCGTACTGTGCGACCAAGGCCGCCGTGGTCTCCATGACTAAGTGTCTGGCGGTGGAATGGGCCCGGCACGGTATCCGCATGAACGCCATCGGCCCTGGTTATACCCGCACGCCGCTGGTGGATGAACTGCAGCGGGCCGGACGCCTGGACGTCGAGGCTCTGCGCAAGCGTACACCGCTGCAACGCCTCGGCGAACCTGGCGAGATGGCAGAACTGGCGCTTTTCCTCGCATCCAGCAGCGCAACCTTCATCACCGGGCAGATTTACGTGTCGGACGGCGGTTGGACCGCCAATGGTTTCTAACTTGCCCTTCGTTTTGCCGGTCCGCCGTAGCCTGTCGATTTGAACCATTGTGGAGAAGTGAAATGCCGAAAAGTGTTGCCTTATCGTCGGCCTCGCCGTGGGTCGAGCTCAGTTCCACTGACGCCGACTGGAAGCAGGCCTCCCCTGCGTTGCTGGGTACCATGCTCAGCCAGTTGCACTTGATCCGTGCCTTCGAGGAGACCGTCCTTGAATTAGCCGGTGAAGGCTTGGTGCATGGTCCTGCGCATTCGAGTATCGGTCAGGAAGGAGGCGCGGTGGGTTCGATTGTCGCCCTGGGCGCTGCGGATGAAGTCAATGGTTCGCACCGTGGTCATCACCAATTCCTGGCCAAGGCACTGGTATACCTGATGCCTGATGGAATTGATCCGAAAGTACCTGTAACAGCCCCCATCCAGGATCTGCTGCAACGTACCCTGGCGGAAATTCTGGGCTTGTCCCAGGGATTCTGCAAAGGCCGTGGCGGCTCCATGCACCTGCAGTGGGCTGAGGCCGGTGCGCTGGGGACCAACGCCATCGTCGGTGGTGGCGTGCCACTTGCGGCGGGTGCCGCCTGGGCACATCGGCATGCCGGCACCGATACCGTAGCCATCACCTACTTCGGTGACGGCGCAGTGAACATCGGTTCGGTGCTGGAGACCATGAACCTGGCGGCGGCCTGGAAATTGCCGCTCTGCTTTTTCATCGAGAACAACCTATACGCGGTCTCCACCACGGTTGAGGAAGCCACCGCCGAGCCGCGACTGTCGGCACGTGGGCAGGGCTTCAATATCCCGAGCTGGAAAGTCGACGGCATGGATCCGCTGGCAGTTTATTTGGCCATGCAGCAAGCGCTGACGCATATGCGCGCCGGTAACGGTCCGACCATCATCGAGGCCGATGTGTACCGGTTTTTCCATCAGAACGGTCCATTCCCCGGCAGCGCATTCGGCTACCGCAGCAAGGAAGAAGAGCAGGGCTGGCGCGCCCGTGATCCCCTGGAGCGGTTGGCCCGGGAAATGAAAGAGCGCAAGTTGATCGACGATGCCGGCTTGGCCGACCTGCGTGAAGCCGTCAAGTTGGCAATGGCCCAATCGGCTGCCGCACTGCTGGAAGCTGACCCCGCAGGCAAACCAGGCAAGCGGAGGATTAGACCTCAGTTGTGGCCTTCGCCTGATTTTCGTGATGTGGGTATTCGTGGCGACTTAAGCGAGTTGGCCGATGCCCACACCTGTGAGCAGGCGAGCTATCGTGGCAGCCTGGAGCAGCGCAAGTTTATCGATGCTATCGCCGACGTTATGAACCGGCGCATGGAAGCTGATGACAGTATCGTCGTCATGGGGGAAGACGTTCACCGTCTCAAAGGTGGCACCAACGGCGCTACCCGCGGTCTGAAAGAGCTTTTTCCAGAGCGCATCCTCGGCACCCCCATCAGCGAGAACGCCTTCTGCGGATTGGGTGGTGGCATGGCCTTGGATGGACGATTTAAACCAGTAGTGGAGTTCATGTACCCCGACTTCATGTGGGTCGCCGCCGACCAGGTGTTCAACCAGATCGGCAAGGCTCGGCATATGTTCGGCGGGCAAAGCGACGTCCCCTTGGTGCTGCGCACCAAGATCGCCATGGGCACAGGTTATGGTTCGCAGCACTCCATGGACCCGGCCGGTATCTACGTGACCAATCCTGGATGGCGCATTGTTGCGGCTTCCACGCCGTTCGACTACATCGGCTTGATGAATGCCGCGCTGGCCTGCAAAGACCCGGTGTTAGTGATCGAGCACGTCGACCTGTACAGCCAGAGCGGTGAAGTGCCGGTGGATGACCTGGACTATCAGATCCCGTTCGGCACAGCAGCCGTGCGCCGTGAAGGTCGTGAACTGACCATCCTCACGTACTTGAGCATGGTAGGACACTCTATGGAAGCGGTAGAACAGACTGGCATAGATGCCGAAGTCATTGACCTGCGTTTTCTCGACCGCGCCAGCTTTGACTGGACCACGGTTGAGGCGAGTATCCGCAAGACCAACAACGTGCTGATTGTCGAGCAGGGGGCTCGGGGTACGTCCTATGGTGGTTGGCTTGCGGACGAACTGCAGCGCCGTTGCTTTGACTGGCTTGACCAGCCGATCCAGCGCGTGACCGGAGGCGAAGGCTCGCCGAGTATTTCTAAAGTCCTGGAACGTGCCGCTTGCGCGCGTACCGAGGAAGTCATCGAAGGCCTGCAACTGGTCATCCGCGAAAAAGGGGCACACCAATGAGCGTAAAGATGCTGGTACCAATGGAGGTAGGAATTTGCTGCGTCGATCTTCCTGCCCTCAGTCGTTTCTATCAGGACGTGCTGGGTTTTACCTTTGTCGCCCAGGTGCAAATGCCGGCCTCCGCCGCGCAACAGGTGGGCTTGAGTGAAGGCGGCTACAGCGTAATGCGTCTGCAGACGCCCTACGGCGAACGCATCAAGCTGCTGGCGCCAGAGCGCACCCCGACCCACCACGAGCAGGGGTTGATCCTGGACCGCCAAAATGCGAGCTACCTGACATTCATCGTGGAAGACATTTCAAGCCTAGTAAACGAGCTGAAAAATGCCGGCGCGAGCTTCTTCGCCGGCGACGTGCCGATCCAGCTGCGTCCTGATGTGAAGGCGCTGTTCTGCCGGGACCCGGAAGGCAACGTGCTGGAATTGGTCGAGTACGCTGATATCGCCGCCTACCGTCCAGACTTGTTTAACGACCGGAGTGCCTGATGGCCAAGCTCTTACATATGCCCGAGGTGTCGGCCAATACGACCCACGCCGCGATCCAGAACTGGACCCTCAAGGAAGGCGACGCGTTCAACACCGGAGACTGCATCGCCGAGATCGAAACCGAAAAGGCGCTGGTCGAGTTGACTGCTGAAGAAGAAGCGGTGCTTGGCAAGATCCTGGTCGAACCGGGACGCGAAGTGGAAGTGGGCGCGCCGATTGGGGTGCTGTTTGCCAGAGGCGAAACCGATGTAGATATCGACGAACTGCTTGCAAAGGCCGGTGCGCTGTCGGCGGCCAATGAGTCGGTAATAGAGGACGCACCTGAACTTCAGTCCCGGGCTGATAAGACGCCGGTAGTTGACGCGCGCAACAACGGGCGAATCTTCGCAAGTCCTCTGGCGCGCCGTCTGGCAGCGGCCATGGGGCTTGAACTGACGACTCTCAAGGGCAGCGGTCCGAATGGGCGAATCGTCAAGCGCGACGTCGAGGCCGTAGCGGTCGCCGTCGCTAGCCTTGCGTCCGCAGCCGTTGAACCTTCGATATCGGCCGTCGACTTTGAGGAAGTCCCGCACAGCAGCATGCGTAAGACTATCGCTCGCCGCTTGGTCGAGAGCAAGTCCACAGTGCCGCATTTCTATCTCGAGGTGGAATGCCGGATGGAGGCGTTGCTTACCCTGCGCGAGCAGGTCAACCAGAAAGCGCCGAGAAAGATTTCAATCAACGACTTCATCGTCAAGGCGGTTGCAGTCGCCCTCCGACAGGTTCCGGAGATGAATGTGACCTGGACCGAAACGGCGTTGCGGCGCTACCACCACGCGGATGTCTGCGTAGCGGTGTCCACCGATAACGGCCTGATCACACCGGTAGTGCGTAATGCCGACAGTAAGGCGCTTTCGCAAATTAGCGCGGATGTGGTGGAGTTGGCCGGACGGGCCCGCGATGGACGTCTGCGCCCCGAGGAATACCAGGGCGGCAGTTTCACCATCAGTAACCTGGGGATGTTCGGCGTCGAGCAGTTTAGCGCCATCATCAATCCACCCCACGCAGCCATTCTGGCGGTGGGCGCGACCCAGAAAAAGCCAGTGGTTGAAAATGGTGAACTGCGCGTTGGTTCGGTGTTGTGTTGCACCCTTTCAGTAGATCATCGAGCAGTGGACGGAGCGCTGGCGGCCCAATGGCTGGCAGCGTTCAAGGGCCTGATGGAAAACCCGCTGGGTATGCTGATTTGAGGGATGTTCCATGAGTGAAGTGAAATTCGATGTAATCGTCGTCGGTGGGGGGCCTGGTGGTTACGTGGCGGCCATCCGTGCCAGCCAGTTGGGTCTGCGCACGGCGGTAGTGGAAAAAGCGCAGTTGGGTGGGGTCTGTCTGAACTGGGGCTGCATTCCTACCAAGGCCCTGTTGCGCAGTGCCGACGTGCTGCGTCTGATCGGCAGTGCGGCCAGCTTTGGTATCGAGGTCGGTTCCGCCAAACCTGACTTGAAGGCTATCGTGAAGCGGTCCCGCGATGTCGCGACCCAGTTGAACCGGGGCGTCAGTGGGCTGATGAAAAAGCACCGCGTCCAGGTATTCAATGGACATGCACGGCTAGATGGGCCCCAGCAAGTGAAAGTGTCCGGGGAGCAGGGTGATCTCAGCTTGAGCGCACCGCACATCATTCTGGCAACCGGAGCGCGGGCGCGCGGGCTGCCAGGCATGGAGCCGGACGGCAAGCACTTCTGGACCTATCGTCAGGCACTGGTGCCGGAAAGCGTACCCAAACGGCTGGTGATCGTTGGCGCTGGCGCGATCGGTATCGAATTCGCCAGTTTCTATCACGCTCTTGGCGCGCAGGTGAGCGTGGTGGAAATGGCCGATCGGATTCTCCCGGTGGAGGACCAAGAGGTCAGTGCCCATGTGGCAAAGGCCCTGATTCGGGACGGTATCCACCTACACACCGGCTGTGCTCTCAAAAGCAGCAAAGTGGAGCAGGGCACGGTGCATCTGCACCTTGAAGGCAAGAGCAATGAGACCCTGCAGGCAGACGTGGTGCTAGTGGCTGCAGGTATTGTTGGCAATGTCGACGACCTGGGGTTGGAAGGGACCAAGATCAAAGTACAGCACACCCATGTGCTGGTGGATGAGTTCTGCCGCACGGGCGAGCCGGGTGTTTACGCGATCGGCGATCTGGCGGGAGCTCCATGGCTTGCGCATAAGGCCAGCCACGAAGCAGTGATCTGTGTCGAGAAGATCGCCGGCCAGAACCCCCATCCCTTGGATCCCCGCAGCGTGCCAGCCTGTACTTACAGCTACCCGCAAATCGCCAGCGTCGGTTACACCGAGGCCCAGGCTCGCACTGCTGGCAAGACGCTCAAGGTCGGCAAGTTTCCATTCGCGGCCAATGGCAAGGCGATTGCGATGGGGGCCACGGAGGGCTTCGTCAAGGTTGTGTTCGACGCTGACAGCGGCGAATTGCTGGGCGCCCACATGGTTGGCGAGGAGGTCACCGAGATGATTCAGGGCTATGCCATCGCTCGGGGCCTGGAGACTACCGAAGCCGAACTGATCGAAAGTATCCTGCCGCACCCGACGATGTCTGAAGCCATGCATGAAGCCGTGCTGGCAGCATACGAACGAACTCTGCATATCTGAGTTTTTATCCTGGTCTGAGTGACGAGCTAGGAGGTCGGGTCGTGTATGGTCGGCGGACGCCGAGAATACTTCGGCCCGGCTGCATGCTTTGCGGATTTCAGTCAGGGAGTCGCCTGGCCAGGGTAGGGGGATCGACATAGTCCGCAATAACCAAGCTCGCGGCCACAGGAAGGGGCAGGCTATGATTTAGTGAGTCGCATCAGGCTAATAGTCGACGCCGCCGGAAGTCCCCCATCTGAAACCACTCCGGAGGGTAATTGGCTGGCATAGTGCACTCCTTGGCAGGGATGGGCGTTGCTTCGGGATGAAGCTCGCTTGGCATGTGGGCTGGTCACGGGAGCAATCACATCTTGCGCGAAGGTCTCCAGGCAGAATATCCCAACAGTAATGGAGCGGGCACGCCGCCGTGGTCGCCAAAACTTTGATCCCGCTTGACGTTCGGGTACGTTAGTGAGGGCAGATGATAGGCGCTCAGTCGCCCAGTTCTAGCTTCATGATGGCGAGGACTTCGTAAAGCTTGACACTTACCTCATGAAGCTTGGCGATGAACTCTTCGAGCAACTCGTTGGTAACCTCGAAATACCGTTTCTTCGAGTCCAATCGGCGATGAAGGATCTACTCACATGCTGGGTTTGTAATTGGATAAGAATGGACAATGTCCGTGCAGCGGGTGTTCAGCGCTTCGAACATATCCGCTGCCAAATGGCCGATTGGCTTTTAACCTCCGATAAATGGGCACTCTGGAAATTTAATTTGTTTCGATATTGAGAAAAGAATTATCAGGCGGTATCAATTCAAAAAAGCGCGTTGGATCCTCAATCAGATACCCCTTCAGGATGGTTTTCTTCCTGGGTCCTCGTACTTGGCAAGCCCAGATATTCAGACCGTTGTCACGCTTTCGATGGACCTTCAGTTTCTCAAACTGTTTCTGTACCCAGCGCCACTCGTCGACGCCGTCGTTCGCACCGTGGGCGATACCTGGAAATTCCTGGACATAGCGCTGGAAAATTCCGGGGGTGACCAGGAACGCGGTACCGCCCACCGTGTGAACCTTGGCCTTGCTGTCATTGATGATCAGCTTGTGACTCTGAATACCCTCCTTGACCCAATCCAAGAAAGCTTGGCCTGGGTTATCCGAAGGGAGGGTTGAAGTTTCGAGAGCGCTTTCTGACGGTGCGTCACTGGCCTCAGGCTCTTCCAACTCGAACATGTCCAGCAGCGTGCCGAGGTAATCGGCATCCTCTAGCGCCGTGGGATCCGGCTGCGGTTGGCTTTGACCTGATCGTGCACTGACTGTCTCGGGCGCTGGTGTTGGTATCTGGGTGTCAGTTGAGTGGTCATGGGCTGCAATGCTAACCGTTCCGCTGAAAGCCTCGGGCCGGTCTTCGTTTCCCCAAATCAGTGCTGGTTGAAGGCGCAGAAAGGTGAAACTCTGCTGCCAATTTCCCTGTGCCACAAGCGCGGTCCAGATGGCTTTACCTTCCGGGGTGGACTCGACCAGCCCATGCGACTGCAGCTCGTCGAACACCGCTAGGTTGGACGAAGGAATGCCTTCAATCGATTGCGACAGCAGATAGGCTCGTAGCTTGTCCGTGACCGTCTTGCTGACCAGCCAGAGGGCGTCCTGGGTCAGCCATCCCGCGGCACCCGGCTGGTTGAGTTTCAGCTCGTGCTGAACCAGATGACGTAGTCCGGTGATCAAGTGATGTTGCAGCGAATGCGTCGGGGCCAGGAGTGCCTTCTTCGGGTTGCCACCGATGTTCTGCGCGGTGGAAACACGGTCGGCCTGCATCACCAACTCACCGAGAACGCCGGCACGTTCGTACTGGCCCGCCAGGACATACAGCAGACTGGCCCACAGTGGCGGAAATCCACTGAGCCAATCGAGGATTGGGCGGTCGAGAATGTGGGTGTAGAGCAAGCCTGCGGCGGCGCCGTGCAGGTGGTAGTCACGACCCTTGATGTAACGAAAACGGTAGGGCTGATCCAGGGAGCCCTGCCAAGGATGCCAAACACGGCCATCCTGGCGTTCGACCAGCAGGTCCACGGCAATCTTGCCTATATCATGCAGCAGGGCGCCATAGGCGATGCCCGCGGACCAGGCGTCAGTCTGGGCGGCTTGGTCTTCGGGCGCAGCACCGGTGGGAAGCAGATACGACTGACGCAGTTTCAAACTGCAAGCGACCAGCTCCAGGCCATGGTCGAGCATGCCGCCGAGATAAGCATGGTGGTGCGTCTCGCTGGCCGGGAGTTGCTGGACTTGTTCGGCGTAGCGATGAATTGGATTTAAATAGAGTTGGGTGAATTGGACGTGGGAGAGGGCAGTGTATTGCCAGATGCGATCGAGCAACTGACGGCGGTGCTCTGCTGCTAACAAGCTGTGGGCCGACTCGATGGGCAGGAAGCCTTCGGCGACGCTCACGATCAGTAGCGGAGGGGGCTTCTGCCTTTTGCGGCGAAACAGACTGAGCATTGTGACCTCCAGAAGGTGGGTGGGTCAGTGGCCTTTTCGCCTTTTCGGATAGCGCTCTTACCCTTGAGTCCCCATTCCCTTCCAACCCTTACCCGTCCTTTTTGGCTCGTGTCCCTTTGTGCGGCAATCGGAATACCGATACTGCTAGGCTTCGTTTTGTTGGGGGGCTGGTACGAAAAAGAAAAGAGTCGGTACACTGCGGTGCCTATTTTTTGGGTCTTGCCATGAACCTTACTGACGCCACGCTCGTGCTGCTGCTCGCGGCACGTATCCATGGGACCGACGAAGCCGTCAGGGCTTCAGCGAAGAGCGTGGTCAAGAAGTTGCCGCGCAGTAAACGCGATCTGATCTACAAGGTGATCGACAGCCGGAGTCCGCTCGAGCTGGTGGATTTTCTGGCGCAGAATCTGGATGCGGAATGACAGGCTGCGGGTGTGCGCCCCTCTCTTATTCTTTGCGTGATGGGCCCGCCGTATGATGCTGTCTGTTTTCTGGAAACAGAAAAAAGGGCTCAACTCGCGTTGGGCCCTGTGAAGCGTTTGCAGTGGTGGGGTAACAATTAAGCGACGTCGTTCATGCACAGTGAGTCATCCAAGACCGCTTGCTTCAGTTGCTGATCCAGGTTGAGTACATATTCCGAGGCGCTTCGGGCTTGGCCACTGGCGCGAAAGATCGCACGCTTGTCTGCTTTGAGCAGGCTGAGCCAGGAGTCGATGTAACCCTCATGCCGCAGCTCTCCCTGAATGCCAGCGTAAGCGCATAAAAAAGCAGCGCCCATCTCGGCGATCAACTCCTCAAACGCGTAGCCTGGCGAGCCGAACGGACAGGATGAGGTCACACCCTCGCGCTGCAGCCGAGAAAGATGTCCGGTCCAGTGCGTCAGCTCGTGCAGTGCGGTGGCGTAGTACCCACCTTCATCGTGAAATTGCGCTTTTGTCGGCAGTTGGATGAGATCCCTGATCGGGTGGTAAAAGGCTTCGTCGGCAGGCCGATGAACGATGTGTGCGCCAGTACTTAAAAGCAGATTTTCTGCAGCACTGTTGGCTAGGAAGGGGGCGGTCGGGCACGCTTCGAGCAAGGTTTCGTTGAACGTTTCGAGCCCTTCCGTTTGCTCGATGTTGAACAAAAAATGCGTCCTGAGAATGCCAAAGTGAGCGACCTTGGGCTGACCGTTTTCATCGAGTACGGGTTGGCCTGACTCAGTCTGTTCCTCGCGCTCCATAGGCTTGTAGAGCACAGCCAGAGTGCTGTGCTCACCCTTACGGATGTGCCCACCGGCTTTTTTGGCTTGGTTGAAGGTTAGCCAACGATCCTGAGTAAACCCCTGCAAACTGGCCTCGGCCCAGAGCAGCGGTAAATTGATGCCCGAATACGGACGTCGCGTGATGGCGTTGATGGGGTAGGGTTGATGACCGATGTAAGCTGAGCCACTTGAGGACCAGGGTTTGATCCAGGGAGCAACGCCTTGGTCTAACGCGGTAACGATCTTGTCAGTTACGTCTTGGTAGATATCGCGCATGGCAATTTCCTCGAGAGAAAACGGAGGAACTCCGTGCCCGTCGGGGAGGGTTCCCCGGTTGGGTGATGGGCTGGATTGATGCAGGTCTTGCATGGCGTCCGAGTGTGGAGGTGGGCGCCGCCCATTGCGCTTAGCGCTGGTGTTCTCCTGCAAGCGCTATCAGTAAGGCACCAGACTGACCCGGTTCTTGGAGTAGGCTGAGACTCAATTGCAGCAACGGGTCGTGGTCGAAGTGATCGGTTGGTTCAATGTGGACTACCTCGAACAGCACATAGGGCTTTTGTGGATAGGCCAGGTGGGCTTCGAAGGCTGCGCGCAATACGTGGCTCAACCGATCGATCTGCAGCTTCCCCGCGTGATCTGAACGCTCGAGCTGTACTGCGCGTTGCCATGCGCCAGGTGTGAACACGATGGGCAACCGAAGGGTGTTCAGTGTTTCCGGTGTAAGTGAGTCGGGCATGGTATGTCTCCGTTGAAAACGCGAAGAAACCTGTCCCGTGCGGGAAAAGATTTCCCCGCAGTGGGTTGAAGAAAATCAAGAGGGTTTTCCTGACGAGCGGGGCTCGGAAGACGCTCAGAAGAGCAGTAGGCGTTCATCACCGTAGAAACGGTGACCGTGCGAGCTACCGAACGCTAATCGCACTTGGGGAAGAACCATCATCGAAGTGACGTAGCCTTGAAGGTTCTGACTACCTGGGAAAGTGCTGTCGATAACAGCGATCCGTACCTTGTATTTAACTGGACGATTTGTATGGGTCAATGACTGTAGAGACGCTGTTTCACGGAGCTTGTCTTCTGTCTTCCAGTGAAGATTTTTCGGCTGGGGCAAACTGATAAACGGTCAGACGCCGGCCGATTTCAGTAGTACGCTATTGCTCTTGTCTCAACCATGAAAACGCTCAGAAGAGGGCGAGACCATGCCGATTCAGCAACCTGTTCAGCGTTCACGTGCCCACCGCTGGGCGCACGTCTGTGGTATGTCGGTGAAGCGTGGTTACCGTAGGTTGAAAACGTTTGAATCCCGCGTGGTTGAGCGTGCGGAGACGGTAGGTATGCCCGCAGGTAAATTTCTTGTTCGCGCGAGTTTTCTGACTGCCAAGTTGGCTCTGCTCGGAGTATTTCTTTTTGTCAGCTTCTGGTTATTTGTGCTGATGTGCACAATCGTCGTATTAGCAGCTATCCCAATTCAAGATTCAGACACTCCAGGTATTGACGATCTCGATGATCCAATGCATAGAACGTCTTGGCCTGAGCGGTACGATAAATGGGGTTCTCTGAAGTAGCCTCTTGGTTATTTTGAGCTCGATTTACCCGAAACAATTCTTGCACCGCTCATCAACTGAGAGGTTCCGTTAGAGCTCGCTGTCTGTGCTGCGTGGGTTCCCCTGCTGAACATTCCTTCTACGCCTGAACCTACGCTATATCCGGCCCAACTCATGGTGGCTAGAAAAACCATCGGCAGCACGATGAACATCGCCCCCATCACGTACTCGATCACCTGCGCGGTGACAGTCCCATCCATAAACCCGGATGTGGGCAGCGACAACAGCACCTGATTGGAAGCCGAAACCTGGTTGTACAGGGTATCGAGCATGCTGGAGTCGACCCAACGCGCCAGTTCCCACCAGAAGGTCAGCATGTGTAAGGTGAACAGCGCGAACGTCACGGTCATGACGGTCTTCAACTGATAGGTACTGACCAGCAGGATCAGCGGCAAGCTGATGATGATGCCCATGATCAGGAACGCCTGCACCATCGGCAAGGCTGCGCGTAGTGCATTCATTGCCGGGAAGTTGCTGAAGGAGCCGAGGGCCAACCCGGTATTGGTGGCCAGGTTATTGAGCCCCTGATTGATCGAACCGCCACGAGCGCTGGAGCCGTAGTCTTGGTACACCTGTCCGGGCGACATGGACAGCGATTGCTGGCGCGGGCTGACCAGCTCACGCAGGGTGGCATCTTCGATCTCGTTGCTTGAACGGCCCGTCAACCAACCTTTCAGTTGAGTCAGCAGCGAAGGATCGACCTGCTCGATCAAGCGCTCGCGCAACCCGACACCGTTTTCACTCCACCACTGTCTGCAAGTGGGGTAGCCCGCGCCATTCTCCAACCGTGGCAAGGAAGTATCTCGGGTTTCATCATAGGGCCAACTGACTCGCGGTGTCCGTGAGCGATCGGTGTCGTAGTAGCCCGGCGTGTCGAGAAAATAGCGTGAGCCGATCCAGGACGCATCGTGACTTTGTGCCTTGTCCAACTGAGGACGGTTGGTGAAAAGTCGAGAGCGGGAATAGCCGTAGCAGTCGCGAGTGAAGTCGGCGACTTCCTGTAGCAATACCTGGTTATCGATGCGAGAACTGTCGATCTCCATGCGCATCTGTCGGATATCCGGTGCGCAGGGGATGGCCGCGGTGGCCGCTGCGGTCACTCCTTTGCTCAGGGCGTGCACCAGAAACCACCAGATTGGCACGTTTGCAGAGCGTTCGCCGATGGTGTTGAACGTGGTGCCCCAGGCAGTTTCTGCTGGCTTGGCCACGCTGACACCGCAGCGTTGGCTCGCTGCATCATCAAACGCCATTGAAGCGAGGTTTAGCGGAAAGACCGGCGCGCAGCCGAACAATACGACAATGTAGGCCAGCCAAAGCCGGTTCTCGATTCGAGGTACCGAGAGCAATCCTTTGTTGCCTTCATCCGCGCCTTGCTGACGGGCCGACAACCACTCTTGCAAGATGATCGCGCCGAAGGGCGCAGCGAATAGTCCAGTATCGGACATGACGTTCCAGATACCGTTGTTGATGATCCAGGCCAGCAGGGAGAGGTAAAACTCCAGGTAGCTGTTGGTGCTCATGAGCATGGTGGTGACCTCACAATCGAGTGAGCTCGACGCAGGTAAAGAGCAAGAGCCCTAATGTCCCGATGCGTTTCACGCGCAGTCGATCCTGGGGTCGATGTCGGTAGCGCCGAAGCAGATCCCACCAGAGCGCAAAGAGGGCGCCGTAGAGCAGGGCGCGCCACCACCGCAGATAAGGTCGTACGGATTCGATTGCCTGCTGCCGTGCCTCGAAACTGCCCAGCGCAGTACGGCCGATCCAGGCCACCAGTGCGGCGGTCAGGATCATCAGCACGGCAATCCCCAGACCTGAACGCAGAGTGAATAGCGGTGAGCGTTTCATGGCTCACTTACGCCTGGCGTCAGCATCATTGAGTCGGCCCGGCTCAGGGTCGCCTTGCTCGACGGTACGCGAAGCATCGGCGCCTCCGGCATGCCGATCGAGCACCAGGCTGGCGGTGTTGGTGGCCAGCATCTGCCGAACCTGTAGTTCGGCCTGCAGCAGGCGTATTTCACGCTCCAGCGTGTCGATGTTTTTTGCCAAGGCCGTTTGGGCCGGCTCGGCAGAAGCAATGTTTGGTTCGTGGCTGCCTGCCAGCAGTGTGCGCAGCAGCAGAAGCGCTTTATCGAGCACACTGGACAAGGCTGTCTCGCTGGCCAGGCGTCGCGCCAGCAGTTCCTGATCAGGATCGTCACGCAAGGCTTCAATCACACCACGGGTCACCGGCAGCATTGAGCTGGAGGCTTTGGCCAGGTTGTCAGGGGTAGGCTGCAGGGAGCCAGACAGCATCCCTTGCAGGGCCTTCAGGTGCTCGTTGTAGGTTTCTTGGATCAGGGGCGTCAATCCACTGCCAGCGGTAGCACGCAGGGTTTCGCAGCTGTCGCAGGTCGCGATTTCGCTCTCGCCCAATACGCGAACGGCCCATTCGGATTCCTCCTGGGGCGAAGCCCAGGTCTGGCAAATAGCGCCACCCAGGCAATCACTGCTGCTGATCGAGGCACTATCATCCACCGTACGGTTATGGAGCAGGTTATAGCCCGCGCGTACTACGTCGGAAGTCACCCGAATAGGTGTTTGCCCATTACCTCCAGCCTTTGAGCCGCCGACCCAGGACACCCCCTTGTTGCCGTTATGGGTTTCGGTGTTTTTCACCGCGGCCACCGCATCACCGCCGGTTTGTTCGAGGTTGCCCTGCATCTCCTGGTTCTTGGCCAATGCGCCCCAGCCGGCTTGACCGATTTTGTCCGCCATCTTTTCGGCCATGGCCTGGCAGGTCAGCTTGGAGCGGTCGAAGTCGATACGACCTTGCATCACCCCGTTACTCAGCAACTCATAGAGACCGGGGTTAGCGCGCTGGATGATCAACGCTGGCAGCGACATCACCGCTTGGGTCGCGTTCTGCACAACGCTGCCCATGATCTGCTGGAAGCCTTCGGTGAAGCCGTTCAACTGGTTTTGCAGAGTATTGGTCAGGCTCATGTTTCCGCACATCATGTTTGCTCGCCAGGACGCGCCGACGCCGAGCCCGTTGGGGCGATAGAGCGAACTTGGTGAGCCCGCTGCCGAGCCGCCACCAATGGTGTACATCACTCGGTCGTCGAGTACTTCGCCCTGAGTACCCAGGCGGTAATCGCCTTCGGCGGCGTGGGCATGCGTGGCCATGGCGAGTAGTCCATAGAGCACCAGACTCATTGTGCCCAACCAGGGTCGCGCGTGAAGCCGGCTCATGAAGCACCGCCTTCGAAGTCGATGCTGAACAGGAATGTCTGTCCCTCACGTTTGCAACAGCTATAGGGCCGCCACAACGACCAGGCGTAGCCCCCGTCCGAACTCTGTACCGGATCGCTTGGGAAGATGGCGCACGTGGGCTGAACCTGAGGGTAGAGCAATTGCCATGTGTGGGTCGAAGCGTCGTTTTCAACGATCGGGCCAGGTGGCCAGTAGCCGTCGCGTTTGGCGGGCGTGAGCGCTACATACACATGCGGCTGCCAGTTGCGGGTAACCACGTCGCCGGCCCGTTGCGCCATGACTGCGGCCGCCTTGAAATCGTCGGGCTGTACCAGAAAGCCCTGGCGGGGATAAACGTTGCCCCACATGTTTCCCGAAGCCTGACGACCAATTTCATGGATCCCCGGTACGAGCGACTCGGGGTACAAACTTTCTGGGATGCCATGGCGCCAGGCCAGTGAATCCAGGGTACTCAGGTAGTAAGGCATGAGTGCAGTTGCACCGCTGGCGCAGGCGTAGCCGGATTGCGAAGCCAGTTGCGTGGCGATCCAGCCACCGGGGTGGCCGATGCCATCGACGTTCTTGAAGCGGGGCAGGTTGTCGCGGTGGGTGTTTGGCGTGATCAGGTTGCCGCCACCTTCCGCACCATTGATGGGAACGGAGAGGGTGGCCATCTCGGTCCATGGATTATTGCCGGTAGTGGCGTAGCTCGAAACCACCAGCTCAGGAATGAAATGACGCACCTTGGTCGAGGTTTTGACTGTGCAGCCGAAGGGTGTGCACAGGAGCCAGAAACAAATACCGACGACCCTGTATTCGAGACAGCTTGGCGAAAGTGCAGAGGACGTAATGCTGCCGGTGTCCAGCGCCATGCTTGGGCCGCACGCCAGCAGGACGCTCAGCGCCAAAGGCCGTAGCTTTGTGGGCGGGATGGACGAGCAGGCAACAGGCATGATCCAGGCTCAATAAGGTGAATGGCCAGGTCAGGTTCGGTTTCGGGCGGAAGACTGTCAGTGGAAATTATGAAGGCAGATCTATCGGATTTGTGAGACGTGAGACTATTATTTGACGTGAAGGGCGCTGCGCAGGATATCGGGTTCTACAAGTAGCTGATCTGTGGTGATTTCGAGAATATTGGCGAGCTTGCACAGGACCAACAGCGACGGATTGCCTGTGCATCGCTCGATTTGACTGACGTACGTGCGATCCACCTCGGCCATGAGCGCGAGCTGCTCTTGGGTAAGGTTTTTCACGCGTCGCATCAAGCGGATGTTTTCCGCCAGCTGCAGACGAAGCTGTTCGTAGTCTTGAGTCATGCGCGCAAATTGCGCCTTGAGGGACTCTCAATCCACGGGATATAGTCTACATTGGCGTTGATCTAGGCTATTTGATGCCCTTGCCTGTTATCGAGCGTTCATTTGGTGTCGTTAAGATTTCGGGGCTGGCCTGCGCGTCTAACAATAAATCAGAAATCTTGGGTGTGTATGGACGAAAACTACGTTTCAATTCCTGCGGCGGATGGTTGCTCGAGTCTTTTGACACCTTGGGGCAACGAATTTGCCCCAATGATCGAACGTGGCGTGCAATGCGCCCAGGCTTGGCTTGATACGTCCGGCGAGATTCCACTGTGGTGGGAATTGGCGCAAACGCGCAAAACCTTTCCTGTCGGTGATTGCCAGGATGCTTTTGAAGCTGGTTTTTTGTTGAGGATTCAGCAGCGGCTAAGCAGTGTGCCACCCAGCTCAAATCAAAGCTGAAAGAAACGCCGCTCAAGACGCGTTCAAACACATAGTTCGAAGGCTCCCAGAGTTCAGCCAGCGTTTCGGCTGCCGAAGCCCAATACCAGCGCTCTCGCAGAGTTGGTATTAGGTAATCGCCACCAGCGTCTAGTTAACCGCGTCTTTCAGCGATTTACCGGCTTTGAAGCTAGGCGTCTTCGAGGCTGCAATCTTGATGGTGGCGCCCGTTTGAGGGTTACGTCCGTCGCGCGCTGCACGCGCTTTGACCGCAAAGGTGCCAAAACCAACCAAGGTGACGTTTTCACCGCCTTTCAACGCAGTGGATATGATGGTTGTGAGGGCATCCAGTGCGCGTCCCGCGGTGGACTTCGGGAGGTCGGCTGAGCCCGCTATGGCCTCGATTAGATCGTTTTTATTCATGTGTGACTCCTTCCGCTTGGCTGAGTGTCGATGAGTAATCTACGCAGATAGTTCGGGCACATCCACCAAAAAACGGCACTCCAGCCCTGCGCAGACGTAACGCCATATGGGCTCCAAATCTGTCCTTATGTCCCGATTCCACGGGCCTGGTCAATACGCTCAGCTACCTGGAGAGCCGCTTCCAACTCCGAGCAACCGTTCTCCTGCATCAACCTCCAGCGTTCGGCTTTTTTCTCGGGCTCCGTCATGGCAAGAGCGAGGTAAAGGCTGGGTGGCACGGCTCGAAACAGCGTTTCGAGTTTTTTCGACAGCACGACCCCCTCAGTGTATTTCCCAGGCTCCTTACTGGCGGAGAGCAACAAAGCTTTCTGTGCCGGCGTGAGCTTCTTGAAGCGGGCGATTTCCTCATTCTCCACGGGTGGCATGTTTTTCTTATCTGGACTAGTCGTAAGTAGTCATTCAGAGACTAAAATTGAGTTGCATGCGATCTATCAGCGTGAGAGCATAAAACTTAAATTTCCTCAGCTGTAAGAGTGGTTGGCCGCTATAGCCTGGCAGAGGTTTAAGGATTTTTTCGAGTCGAGGGCATGACTAAATGGGCATTTCTCAAGAACTCCTGGAAGAACGCGTTCAACCGGTCTCGAAGAACCGCTACTCAGTGTTGATACCGCTTTGCGCAGCGGGAATCATTATTCCCATCGTTTTCACCGGCCCTGCGATTGCCACGCCGATGATTGCCCGGGACCTAGGCGGTTCGCTGCTGGAATTGGGCGGTGTGGTCAACGCGTACAATGTCGCCTTTGGCAGTTGCGTGATGGCGGGAGGGGCGTTGGCAGATAGATTCGGTCGTAAGCGATGCTTTATTTCGGGGCTGTTATTGTTTTTTCTCACGTCGTTGTTGATCGGCTTTGCGCCGAATATCACGTTCCTCAACGTATTCCGTGGCATTGAAGGCATCGCCGGGGCGCTGACGCTGACTTCCGCCTCTGCGCTTATCGCCCAGGAGTTCGATGATCATCTGCGGCTGAGGGCCTTTAGTTTCCTCGGAACCTCATTCGGTGTCGGTCTGGCATTCGGGCCCATGCTGGTGGGGGTGCTGATTGCTCACTTGGGGTGGCGCGCGCTGTTTTTCGGAATTGCCCTGGCGTCACTGCTGGTATTCGTGTTCAGTTTCCAGAAGGTCAATGAGTCCAGTGATCCCAATGCCAAGCGTATCGACTGGTGGGGCATCGCCTTGTTTACGCTGGCCTTGGGTGCGCTGATCCTGGGGATCGTGTCTGGACCGGAAAAGGGTTGGGGCTATCCCAATGTCGTTGCGTTGCTGGTGGGCAGCGGCGTGTTGCTGCTGCTGTTTGTCATCGTAGAACTCAAGTCCCGCGAGCCCATGCTCGACCTGAGTCTGTTCCGGTTTCCGCGGTTTGTCGGGGTGCAGCTGTTACCCATCTCCACCGGGTTCTGTTTTGTCGCGTTGCTGGTCTACCTGCCGATCTGGTTTATCGGCGTTCAAGGCTACGACGAGACCGAAGTGGGTCTGGCCATCCTGCCGCTGACCGCACCCATGCTGATCGTGCCGTTCCTGGCCGGCTCACTGTCGCGCCATATTGCCCCTGGTTACCTGTGCGGCGCCGGCCTGCTGCTGGCCGCGCTGGGTGAATGCTGGCTGGCGTTTGCCCTGGAACCGGGCGCAAGTATCTGGACCATCGTCCTGCCGATGCTGGTCATCGGCATTGGCAGCGGCTTGCCCTGGGGGCTGATGGACGGCCTGTCCATGAGCGTGGTGCCCAAGGAGCGCGCCGGGATGGCGGCCGGTATTTTCACCACCATGCGGGTCGCCGGCGAAGCGGTTGCCATTGCGATCATCGGTGCGTTGCTGGTGGGGTATACAGCTTCGGGCTTGCAGCGGTTGTCGGGTGAAAATCCATTGTTGGATCCTGCGCGGGTCGGTGACTGGGCGGGCCGCGTTGCCAGCGGCCAACTGAATTCGGTGCTGGGGCAGGCCGCCAGCGCCGACAAGGACGCCCTGGGGCAACTGCTGGCCACGGTTTATCAGCATTCGTTCAGCGCGGTGCTGGTGTTGATTGCGGTGCTGACGGCAGTGTGTGCGGTGCTGTGTGCGCTGACGGTGAAAGTTGACAATGTCGGCGGAGCGCCGGAAAAAAACTGAACACTTGGGTATACCAATCGTTGAGGTGGATAAATGGATTTACAACTGACGGGTAAACGAGCATTGGTCACCGGCAGCAACAGCGGCATCGGCAAGGCGATTGCCCTGGCGTTGGCCGCCGAAGGTGTCGAAGTGGTTGTTCATGGCCGGCGACGGCCTGAAAGTGAGGCGGTGGTGGCCGCCATTCACGCGGCGGGAGGGCGGGCCGCAGTGGCTTGTGGCGACCTGGTCAGTGACGATCAGGCGCGCGAGGTGGTTAATTATGCGCTGGCAGCCTTCGGCGGCATTGATATTCTGGTGGCCAATGCGGGCGCGTTTCCACCCACGCCGGTACTGGAAAGCGAGACTGCCGACTGGCTGAATCTGTACGACCAGCATGTCGGCTCGGTGATCCGCCTGGTGCGGTTGCTGGCGCCCGGCATGATCGACTGCGGTTGGGGGAGGATCATCACCTTGGGCAGTATCGCCGCCACGCGGCCTTTCGCCAATTTTGGCGCCTACGCGGCGACCAAGGCGGCCTGTGTGAGCCTGGCGGTAACCTTCGCCAAGGAGTTTGGTGGTACGGGCATCACCTCTAACTGCATCAGCCCAGGGGATGTGCTGACACCCGCTGCAGAGAACCACTGGCATTCGGTGGCGCAGAAAAATGCCTGGAAAGGCGACTGGCCGGCCATTGAAAGCAAGATCGCCGCGGAGATTTCACCGACCCTGGTCGGACGTTTGGGGCGGCCCCATGAAGTGGCCGACCTGGTGACTTTTGTGTCCAGTCCGAGGGCGGCCTATATCAATGGATCAAACTTGCGCATCGATGGCGGATTCCTGGCCAGTACCGCGTGAGCGGTCACTGCGTGTGCCGTTTCGTCTTCGCGAATCAGTCCAGGAGCACATCATGAGTCAAGCGCGTGAACCCCAGCACCAAGTGCTGTTCAGGCCAATCCCCTTTGGGCGGCATAGCTTGAAAAACCGTATTGTCATGTCACCCATGACCCGTCAGCGTTCGCCGGGAGGTGTACCTGGCGAGCAATCTGCCGCGTATTACCAGCGTCGGGCCGAAGGCGGGGTGGGGTTGATCGTCACCGAGGGCACTTTTATCGGCCACCCAGCTGCCAATGGCTATACCAATGTACCCGATATCTTCGGCCCTCAGGCACTGGAGGGCTGGAAGCGGGTTGTAGGGGCGGTGCATCAGGCGGGCGCGCGCATCGTACCTCAGTTGTGGCACGTCGGCCCGATCCGACGCCCGGGCATGGGCCCGGACCCTCAGGTGCCGGGTTACGGCCCCACGGAAATCAAAGAGGGCGACGACGTCGTGGTCAAGGCGATGACCCTTGACGATATCGAGCAGGTCATTGCGGCCTATGCCCAGGCGGCCAGGGATGCACAGGCCGCCGGGTTTGACGGGGTGGAAATCCACGGTGCCCATCAGTACCTGATCGACAGCTTTATCTGGAGCAGGAGCAACCAGCGCGAGGACGACTACGGGGGCTCGCTGGCCAACCGCACCCGGCTTGCGGCGCGGGTCGTGCGTGCTGTGCGTGAGGCTACTGCGCCGGACTTCCCGATCATGTTCCGGTTTTCCCAATGGAAAATCAGTGATTACGAGGCGCGGATTGTCGACAATGCCGACGAGCTGAAAGTCTTTCTCGACATTCTGGTGGAGGCCGGTGTCGATATTTTCGACGTCAGCACGCGACGTTTCTGGGAGCCGGCCTTCGAGGGTAGCGCCGACAGCCTGGCCGCCTGGACCCGGCGCTTGAGTGGCAAGCCGGTCATGATGGTCGGCAGCGTGGGGCTGGACAAGGCTTACTCCATTGCCCAGCTGCGCGGCAGCGAAAGTCCGGATGCCGGGCAGGCAGACCTGGCCCCGGTGCTGGAACAGTTGCAGTCGGGGGCGGTGGACCTGGTGGCGTTGGGGCGGATGCTGCTGGCGGATCCTCAATGGCCCAACAAAGTGTTCGAAAACCGCTTGCTGGATATCAAGCGTTTTGATCGCGAAGCGATGATGACGGACGTTTGATATCCGATAAAAAGCCCATCCGAGCCTGATCGGATGGGCTTTTTATGGTGTGCGGTAAGGGCTTAAAGGGCAAGCTCAAGGTTCGCCGGTTCGGGGTTTTCGATCTTCAGTTTTTCGGCAATTAGAAAGGCCAGTTCCAGTGCCTGGGACGCGTTCAGGCGCGGGTCGCAATGGGTATGGTAGCGATTACTCAAGTCCGCGTCGCAGATGCGCTGGCCACCCCCGGTGCATTCGGTGACGTCGGCGCCGGTCATTTCCAAATGCACACCGCCGGCATGGGTGCCTTCTGCCTGGTGGACATCGAAGAAACGCTCGACTTCAGTAATGACCGATGCGAAACGACGCGTCTTGTACCCGGTGCTGGATTTGATGGTGTTGGCATGCATCGGGTCGACGGACCACACCACATCGCGGCCTTCAGTTTTCACCGCGCGCACCAGTTGCGGCAGGCGTTCTGCAAGCACGTCGGCGCCCATCCGTACGATCACGGTGAGGCGCCCGGCCTCGTTCTCCGGGTTGAGCGCGTCGATCAACTGCAGCAGGTCGTTTTCCTGCAGGGTGGGCCCGCACTTGAGGCCGATAGGGTTCTTCACGCCCTTGAGGAACTCTACGTGGGCATCGTCAACGCCGCGCGTGCGCTCGCCGATCCACAGCATGTGCGCTGAGCAGTCGTACCACTCGTCACTGGCATAGTCGAGTCGGGTGAAGGCCTCTTCGTAGTTGAGCAGCAGGGCATCGTGGCTGGTGAACAGCTCGGTCTCACGCAGTGCCTGCACCGATTCCGGTGAGACGCCGCAGGCATTCATGAACTTGAGGGCTTCCTCGATCCGCCGGCCGATCAACTGATATCGTCGCCCCTCCGGTGCGCTGGCAATAAAGCGCGTGTTCCACTGCTGCACATGACGCATGTCGGAAAAGCCACTGCGGCCCAGGGCGCGTAAGAGGTTCATCGTCGCGCTGGATTGGTGGTAGGCCAGAAGAATCCGCTCGGGATCGGGTCGGCGTGCCTGCTCGTTAAACTCAATGGAATTGATGATGTCGCCGCGATAACTCGGCAGTGTGACGCCGTCGATGGTTTCGTGAGGCGTACTGCGTGGCTTGGCAAATTGCCCGGCGATACGCCCCACCTTGACCACCGGTACGCCTGTGCTGAAGGCCAGCACTGTTGACATTTGCAGAAAGACTCGGAACAGATCCCGGATCCCGCCAGGGTGAAACTCGGCAAAGGATTCGGCGCAATCACCGCCCTGTAACAAAAACGCTTTACCCCGCGCGACTTGGGCGAGGCGCGCCTTCAGTGAGCGAACCTCGGAGGCCAGCACCAGCGGCACGCTGTTGCGCAGCTGCGCTTCGACGGCGGCGAGGCGCTCGGGGTCGGCGTACTCGGGCAATTGCAGGGCATTTTTTTCACGCCAGGATGAGGGTGACCATTCATTGGGCATAGATGCATCTCCGCTTGTTCCATAAGGGGATTGATCGTGTTGATCAGGTCGCTGCTTCGGCGGGTTCGGTGACGTCCTGTTGAACTGGCGCGTGGCTGGTGGTGCGGGTTTCACCGGTCAGTTGGTTGACTACCTGGAAGGCGAGGGCGGTCCAATACTCATGGTGTTGCGGGTCGATCAGTTGCAACTGGCTCTGGGTGAGCGCGGCTATCGCTGGGTCAACCAGGAATTCCTCCAGGTCTGTGATAGAGCCGAATGCGGTGATGGCTACACCGTCGATGTCCTTGCCCACTTCGTGGTAAAGCGGTTGGCCCGCGACGATCGGGCCGATGTTATGCAATTGCACATATCTCCTGACCAGGCGGTGGGCCGCCGGTTGCGCCAGCAGGCGAGGGGCATATTCCTCCAGCCAGCGCTGCTGGAATTGGTCGCGGCTCAACGCCGGGTCACGGCGCACCAGGCTGATCAACAGGATTGATTCCCTGGAGGTGGCGCTGGGTATCACGATGTGCTGGCGGCACAGAATCGGGCACAGTTCGCGGAAGATCACCTGGTCCTCGGGGAGGATCGCCCGGGTGATTTCCTCGTGGCCGAAGGTGACTTGCAAGGCGTCGGTATTGGCGAAGCCGAGGTAGGCGATGCCGTCCCATTCCGAGCGCTGATAGGGCGGCACATGGCCAATCACCGTGTCGAACAGCCGGCCGTCTTCATCGAGGGGTGGCAGATACGGCAGCGGCCGCAGGTTGGAAGGGCCGGCGCTGAGGCGGTGGATCTGGTCGTAGCGCAGCAAGGGATGGTGTCCGTCCGCCTGGGTCGGCAGGGCATGGGTGAAACGCGGGCCGTGAGTCTTGCGCCAGTACTCGGTCCATTTTTCGAAGTTGAGATTGGGTTGCACTTCAAAGGCGTTCGCGGTGTTGGCCGGGTCGCCTAGCACTTCGCCATAGAGGTCGAGCATTTGCAGCGGGCCTTTGCGCCGCTGACTCAACGGCGTGTTGTCGGCGCGCGACAACAGTGTGCAAAGCACCGTCAGCGGTTGACTCTCAGCGGCGGAATCGGACGTGAGTGCGGCGCCTTCCTGGATGATGTCGATCATGGCTTCTCCTGAAATAAGTCATTGCCCTTCCATGGACTCGACGTCCCGGTACGCCTGGGCTTCTGTTCAACATGGGCTCATCTCGAAAAATAAAGTAGCTCACGAATAGATCGCTTGCAATATAGTTTTTCGGGTTTTTCTCGAACGGGATCGGCGTGGCGGTGTAAGAGAGCTGGAAGCTCTGGTTTTTCTGGGTTTAATTGTTTTTATTATCAAGGGATTGATTGCCGGGAGGGCAAGGCGGCGTAGAGGAACAGCGTCTGATGGGTAGTCAAAAACGCTATAAACATAGTTTTTAACACTATAAATCTTCACTTATGGCGTACTTGCGTACTACGCGTAAGGGAGCTAAGTTCCTTGCCAGGACCTGCTTGCGTTCGTGAACGCGACACTTTGCCATCGGAGGCGACGACTCATGCATCAGCCGTCCAGCTTGACCTATTCCACCCCTTTGGATGTTCAGCTCAGCACGGCCCGCACGGTGCCCCTCGTGATTGTCGGTGCCGGTCTGGTGGGGTTGACCCTGGCCCTTGATCTCGCCCGTCGAGGCGTGGCGAGCGTGGTGCTGGAGGCCCGGCAGACATTGACGGAAGGTTCCAGAGCCATTGTGTTTGCCCAGCGCAGCCTGGAAATTCTCGGCCGCCTCGGGTTGCCGGATGAGTTGCGGGAAAAGGGAGTCGACTGGAAACTCGGCCGGGTCTTTCACAAAGATCATGAAGTGTTCAGTTTCGACTTCCAATTGGAGCCTGGCTTTCGCTGCCCCGCCTTCCTCAATATCCAGCAGACCTACATCGAGCAATGGCTGGTGGAGGCGTGTCTGGCCACGGGCCTGGTGGACCTGCAGTGCCTGAGCCGGGTGGTGGGGGTCGAGCACCGGCCCGAGGGGGCGACCGTCAGCGTTGAATGCCCTGACGGCGCCTACCAGCTGCAATGTGACTGGCTTGTCGCGTGCGACGGTGCTCGGTCGGCGGTGCGCAATGCCTTGGACTTGCCCTTTATCGGCAAAGTGTTCGATGACCACTTCCTGATCGTCGATGTGGAAATGAAGCCGGACTTTCCTGCAGAACGGCGTTTCTGGTTTGACCCACCCTTTCATCCCAACCATTCGGTGCTGCTGCACAAGCAACCGGATGATCTGTGGAGAGTCGATTTCCAGCTGGGCCCCGACGCCGACCCTGCCGTAGAGCGCGAGCCCGAGCGAGTCGCCCGACGGCTGCACGCGATGTTCGGTGAGCAGACGCCGTTGCGTATCGACTGGATCAGCGTCTACACCTTCCGCTGCCGGCGGCTGGAGACCTTTGTGCAGGGGCGGGTCGTCTTTGCAGGTGACAGCGCGCATCAGGTCAGCCCATTTGGCGGGCGCGGAGGCAATGGCGGGATTCAGGATGCGGACAACCTGGGCTGGCGCCTGGCGGGTATTCTCCTGCACGGTGCGTCAACCTCGCTGATTCAATCATATGACGAGGAGCGGGTGTTCGCCGCCGACGAAAACATCCTCAATTCCACCCGCAGCGCGGATTTCATCACCCCTCCCAGTCCTGCCGTACACGTGCTGCGCGAAGCGTCATTGGCGCTGGCTCGCAACACGTCCTGGGGGCGGGCGCTGATTAACTCCGGGCGCCTGTCAAAACCCGCACGGCTGGAAGGGGTGGGTCAGTTCGAGCATTTCGCCGACCCTGACGGGGGGCGGATTTCACCCGGTACAGCGGCTCCCGATGCGCCGATCAGCGTGCGCGGCCAGCCCGACTGGCTGCTCAACCACCTGGGGCGCCGGGGGTTTACCGTGCTGGTGTATGAGCCCGGTTCAGGCGCCGTGCCCAAGACGATTGCCTCGGCCTACCCGGTCGACGTCATCGTGCTGAGCTCGCGGGAGCCCGCAGCGACGCTTGACCTGCTGTGGGACCACGCCGGCCTGGCGGTTTCGCGCTACGGGTTACAGCCGGGGGAAGTGGTGGTGATCCGTCCGGACCAGCATGTGCTGACGACCCTGAGCTTTCTCGATCCGCTGGCCATCGAGCGTGCCATTGCCATCGCTTCAGCCACCGAAGTGCTGGCCTATGCACAGGAGCAAGTGTCATGAGCCCGTCAGCCATCCCTTCGAGCACTGGCTTGGCCACGGAATGCCGCTTGAGCAGCCCGGACAGTTATTTCCAACTGCTGACGGACGCCTGCCAGGATTTGGATGCGTCGGCCGGGCACTTGCTTCATGCCCAACTGGTGCTGCTGCTGATGAACCATATTGGCGATGAAACCGTACTGCGAGAGGCGATTCTGATCGCCCGCCAAGGACTGAAAACCCTTTCTGTCACTGCCTCCCATCCAAATCACGTGCACACTCAAGAGGCTCGGACATGACTCTGGATCTGGAATATCGGCTCGACTCTCGTTACTTGCGCGGCATTGAGGAGCCTGCCGGGAAAGTCTTCCTCAGCGGCCAGCAGGCGCTGGTGCGCCTGCTGCTGGCCCAGGCTGCTGCGGATAGGGCGGCGGGTATCAACTCGGCAGGATTTGTCAGCGGTTATCGAGGGTCGCCCCTGGGCGGGCTGGACCAGGAGCTGTGGCGGGTCAGGCCGCTGCTGGAAAAAGCCAATATCCGCTTTCAGCCGGCGATCAACGAAGACCTAGCGGCGACCACGCTGATCGGCACACAGCGGGTGGAAAGCGATGCGGCCCGGTTGCACGACGGCATCTTCGGCCTGTGGTATGGCAAAGGACCGGGTGTTGACCGCTCCGGGGATGCCTTGAAGCATGGCAACGCGTATGGCTCGTCGCCCCATGGCGGGGTGCTGGTGGTCACCGGTGACGACCATGGCTGCGTCTCGTCGTCGATGTCCCACCAGTCGGATCAGGCGTTGATGGCCTGGGGGTTGCCGGTGATCCATCCGGTTGGGCTTGCCGACTATGAATACTGCGGCTTGTGGGGCTGGGCGCTGTCGCGGTGTTGCGGGTTGTGGGTCGGGTTCAAGGCTGTGACCGAAACCGTTGAAGCCTCCAGATCAGTCGATGCGGTGGCAGCGCCACGCTTCGTGGCGCCGGCCGTCGACCCGGGCCCCGATGGGTTGCACTGGCGCTGGCCGGACCTGCCAGGCATGCAGATCGAGCGGCGGTTTTCTCACAAGATCGAGGCGGCGCGGCGGTTTATTCGGGCTAACCCTCTGGACCGAGTGGAAGTGGCGCCGGCCTTTCCTCGGTTGTTGATCGCGGCGGTCGGCAAGGCCTATGGCGACGTGCGCGAAGCCCTGGAGCGAGGCGGAGTGTCGCTGGGCGCGCTGGAAAAGGCTGGCGTCGCTCTGCTCAGCATCCGCGTTGTCTACCCCTTGTCGCCGGTGCTGGAGGCCTGGGCCCGGCGCTGTGAGCGGGTGCTGATTATCGAAGAAAAACAAGGCGTCGTGGAGGACCAACTCAAGCGTGGCCTGTTCAACGCCAAGCCGGAGAACCGGCCCTTGATCATCGGCAAACTCGATGAGCGCGGGCAGCCGCTGTTGTCGGTCGCCGAAGAATTGCGCCCGTCGAGGATCATGCGGGTCCTGTCGACGCGCCTGGCGCCGTTCGGCCTGGCCATCGACGTACCGCGTTACTGGATCGAGGGCCCGGTGTCCCGTGAGTTCCATTGGCTCAAGCGCACGCCTTACCTGTGTTCGGGCTGCCCCCACAACACCTCGACCCAACTGCCGGAAGGCAGTGAGGCCAGGTTAGGCATCGGCTGCCACGCCCTGGCCGCCCGCATGCCCGACCGCGCCACCAGTGGCAGCGTGCAGATGGGCGGCGAGGGCGTGGACTGGCTGGGGCAGATGGCCTTTGTGGCGACTCCGCATATTTTCCAGAACATGGGCGACGGTACTTTTTTCCATTCCGGCTACCTGGCGATTCGGCAAGCCATCGCTGCCAACGCGAATATCACCTACAAGGTGCTGTACAACGATGCGGTGGCGATGACAGGCGGCCAGCCGGTGGACGGTAAACTGAGCGTGCGCCAGGTGGTCGAACTGGTGCTGAGCGAAGGGGTGCGCGAAGTCGTCGTGGTGGCGGATGACCCGAGTCGCTACAAGGCCCGCGACAGCTTGCCGGACGGGGTGAAGGTCTACCATCGCGATACCTTGGATAGCGTCCAGCGGCGCCTGCGGGAATTGCCTGGCGTGAGCGTATTGGTGTTCGATCAGGTGTGTGCCACCGAGGCCCGTCGCCGACGCAAGCGCTTACCGCCGGCCAAGGTGCAGTCGCGTGTGGTAATCAACCAGCAGGTGTGTGAGGGCTGTGGCGATTGCCAGACCAAGTCCAACTGTTTGTCCGTGGTGCCGGTGGAGACCGAATTCGGCCGCAAACGCAGCATTGATACGGACAGCTGCAACCTCGATCAATCCTGCGTAAAGGGTTTTTGCCCCAGCTTTGTCACGGTTACCGGCACCCCGGCCAAGGCGCGCCGCAAACTGTTGCCGGCCGAAGAGGTCCTGGCCCTGGCCGGGGCCTTGGCAACGCCCGAACCTGCAGGTTTTGAGCGGACTTTTGAACTGCTGATCACGGGGGTTGGCGGCACGGGCGTGGTGACCATGGCCGGAACGATTGCCATGGCCGCGCACCTGCAAGGGCTTGAAGTGTCGGTCCTGGACTTTACCGGATTCGCTCAGAAAGGCGGTTCGGTATTCAGCCATATCCGCTTCGCCCATGACCCCCAGCAGTTGCATCAGCATCGGATCGACCGAGCCTGCGCCGACGTGTTGATCGCTTCCGATCTGGCTGTCGCGTCCGAAGATGAAGCCTTGAACGTGCTGCTGCGCGGCCGATCCCGGGTGGTTGCCAGCACCAGTGAAGTCCAGGCGGGTGCCATGTTGCTGGACCCGGCCTTGCGTCTGGAAACTGCGGCTATCGAACAGCGCCTGATCGACATTGTGGGCGCCGAGCGTTACCAGTCCGTGGATGCGCGCAAAGTGGCGGCGGCAGTGGTTGGGCCGATGCAGGCGAATATCCTGCTGCTGGGGGTCGCCTGGCAGCAGGGCGTGGTGCCCCTGACCCTCAGCGCCCTTGACCGGTCGCTGGAAATCTACGGCGGCGACGTCCAGTCCAATCGGCTGGCGTTTGCCTGGGGGCGTCTGCTGGCGGCGGATCCCGCCTTCGTCGAAAGCCAGCTCAAGCCAGCCTCGGCTGCCCAGCCGCCGCAGGCGCTCACCCTGGAGCAGGTTGTGCAACAGCGCAGTGCGTTGCTGGTGGACTACCAGGACCAACGTTACGCCGCACGCTACCGCGCCTTGGTCGAGCAGGTGGTCAAAGCCACCGAGGGGCTCGGGGACGTTACGCTGGCCCATGCGGTGGCCCACAACCTGTTCAAGCTGATGGCTTTCAAGGATGAGTACGAAGTGGCACGGCTGCACAGTTCGCCGGCGTTTCTGAGCAGCCTGGGCGAATCCTTCGTCGGGCGGCCCAAGGTGACCTTTCATCTCGCCCCGCCGTTTTTGGATGGCTTGGTCAAGCGTACGGGCGAACCACGCAAAATCAAGGTGTCCGGCTGGATCATTCCGGTCTTCCGCGCGCTGGCCGGGCTGCGCTTTTTGCGACATACGGTTCTGGACCCGTTCGGCCTGCTCAAGGAGCGTCGTGAAGAACAACGCCTGCTGGAGGAGTACCAGAGTACGTTGATCGCATTGCTGCCGAAGTTGACTGCCGACACGTTGCCGATGCTGGTGAGCTGGGCACGTTTGCCTGAAGCCATTCGCGGGTACGGGCACGTCAAGGCCCGCTCGATCGGCATTGCGGAGCAACGGCAGGTCGAGTTGCTGGCGCAGATCGATGGCAGGCAGGTGGAGCGCAGTGCGGTCAAGCGCATCGCGGTCGTGGAGGTAGAAAAAGTCTCCTGAAGACCAGCGCTTCAAGGCCCAAACGACAACAGGCACATCCTTGATGTGCCTGTTGTCGTTTGGGGCGATTTAAAGCGGCGCGTGCAGGGCCTTGGCCAGTACCTGATAGGCGGGGTTTATGGCGTCGCGGTCGAAGATCCAGTCGACGATGGTTGCCGATTGCGCTTTGGCATGGGCCGCGTCCGAATAGGCCAGGCACTTGTTGAATTTCGCCTGCAGTTCTTCCTGACTCATGGGGTTTCGTGGGTTGCCCTTGGCGTAGCTGACCTCGCCTTGCAGGAGCGTTCCGTCGGTCAGCTCGATGCGGATCTTGATCTTGCCGTGGGTGCCCAGTTCGGCAATTTCGCAGGCCGGGTCCTGGCGGGGGAAAATCTTGCGACTCAACGCGATGATCGAGGGTCGCAGGATCGCCTGCTCGTTGAAGTCATCAATGAACAGATCGCCGTTGGTGAGTGCCGTGGCGATGTTGTATGCCAGGCTGAAGCGCGCCTCGACCACCGTGGTGGGGGCCTGCTTGCGTTCGACCGGGGCACTCACCAGGTCGTGGATCTGCTGGTTGGTCTGGACGTCGATGCGCACCACCTCGGCAGCGCTCAGACGGCGCCCCTGCACCAGTTCCAGGGCCAAGGCGACCGCTGAAGTATTCGGGCGGCAGGTGGGGTAGGGCTTGAAGGCAATACCGTCGGTGTTGCTGAAGAGGCTGCCCAGGTCGGCGTCGATGGTCTCCACTTGGGAGCCGGGTTCGAAGGCGTTGTAGTAGCCCCAGCGGCCGGTCAGAAATTGGCTCGCCCCGGTAAAGCCATTGGCGGCAAGTACCACGGCGCGCACCGCATTGGCTGCCACCAGACCCTGCTGATAGAACACCGTCGAAGCGCCGTCGATCATACATTGGGTTTCGCCCAAGGCGCTGGTGTAGGCGATGCCAAGTGCATGCTGCAGTTGTGTGCCGCGCAGCCCATAGAGTTTGCCGGCAGCGGCCGTGGCGGCGATCACCTTGCACAGGTCGTAGCGGCCACTCTCCAACAGCGTTTCCTTCCGTGCCCGCGACAGGCGAATGGACAGATCCTGGCCGATGACAAAGGCGGTGATGAAGGCCTGCCGGTCGATGGGCTTATCTACAAGGTCGGCGATCGCCAACAAGGGCGGAAGGATGGCCACGCTGGGGTGGGTGCCCAAAGGGTCGGCTACATCATCGAAGTCGAGCACCCGCGCGGCGGCACCGTTGAGCATCGCCGCCGCCGGTGCGGGCAATGCCTGCTGGCGGCCGAGTACACGGCTTTGGGGTTGGCCGCCCCATTGCTCGACGATGCCGGCCAGCACCTTGACCCCCTCGTCACGGGCGCCGGCCAGGGATACGCCGAGGGCATCGAGCAAGGAGCGGCTGGCGATTTCCAGGGCTGCGGGGTCGATGGCGCTAAAGGTCAGGTCGTCACAGTATTGGGTGATGCGGGCTTCCAGTGTCATTTCAACTCCATTGAATATGAGAAACGTGACCGATTGCCGCCCTGTTGCGGCGACGTCAGAGGTGCAACACGTTCAATCCACTTTGGCAAAGGTGATCAGTAACTGGCCGGCGAGGATGCCGTCGTCCTGCTGGATGTGTAGGGTCTGGATCCGCCTGCGCCCGGGCGCCGACAAGGTCATGACCATTTTCATGGCTTCGATGCGCAGCAACGGCTGGTTCTCTTCGACGAGGCTGTCTTCGCTGATCAGAATCTCCAGCACGCGTGCAGGCATGGGCGCGAGCAGGGTTGCACTGAAGTCCTGGCGCGCAGTGGCCCCGTCGCCGTCGCGGCGCCTGGCGCTGTGCCAACTGATGCTGCGTCGGCTGCCGGCATGGTCCAGGGTCGATTCTTGGGCGCCATTGGGGGTGACGTGCACGGTCTTGCGTTGGCCATCGACCTTCAGCGCCAAGCGGGTGGTGCCGTGAGGCAGTTCGTCTTGGCGCAGGATATCCAGCACGAGGGTGTGGCCATCTGCAAACACCGCCTGATAGCGCTGGTTGCCGAGGTCTTCGATATGAACCTGTGCCGTGCCGGCATCGCCTTCGACGCTGCCGGCCAATGTCGTGAGCGACGCTGTGTTCGCTGATCTGCTCATGCAGGCTTGCTCCTTGAGGGCTATCAGGACAACAGCCAGTGGCTGTTGCGCTGCGTCCAGGCTGACGCTTGGTGGCTGGCCGGTCGTGGCGCAGGCGCAGAGGGCGGCTGTAAATGCCGCGCCAGTGCCGCCACGGCGTGCATGAGTCGTGCATCCTCGGCGGGCAGCGCATGGGCTGAGGGGAAGTGGTTGCAGATCGACAGGTCATACCTGCCATCGATGAAGGGCGGGTAAGACAGCAGCCACGCGTGCACCGGCAGGTTGGTGCTGAAGCCCGCCACCAGACACTCGTCCAGGGCGGCGCGGGCGCGTTGCACGGCGAAGGCTCGGTGGTTGGCGCAGACGATCAGTTTCAGGCACAGGCTGTCGAACATCGGCGACATCAGTGAGCCGATCTGGATCCCGGAATCCACACGAATCCCCGGCCCCTCTGGGACGCGGTAGTCGCTGACGTGGCCGCCCGTAGGCAGGAAGTCGCCATGGGCACTTTCAGCGCACAGACGGAACTCCAGAGCGTGCCCGTGAAACTGCACCTGCGCCTGGGTGATGCTCAGCGGCTGGCCCTGAGCCGAACGAATCAGTTGCTCGACAATATCGATGCCGGTGATTTGCTCCGTCACCGGATGCTCGACCTGGATTCGCGCATTCATTTCGATGAAGTAGAACTGCTCACTGGCGTCCACCAGAAATTCCACAGTGCCGACACTGTCGTAGCCAACCTCTCGGGCCACGGCCAGCGCGGCGTCATGCAGGCGTTGCCGAACGTCGTCGCTGAGGTTGTGGGCCGGCGCCTCTTCGACGATTTTCTGTCGACGGCGCTGCACGCTGCACTCTCGCGTGCCCAGGTGCAGATAATGGCCATGCTTGTCGGCGATCACCTGGACTTCGATGTGGCGCACGGCTTCCCCGAGAAATTTCTCCAGGTAGAGTTGATCGCTGCCAAAGGCGCGCATCGCTTCATGGCGCACTTCGGCAAAGGCCCCGGCAAACTCAGCCGGCTGCGTCACCACGCGGATGCCGCGCCCGCCACCGCCGAGGGCGGCCTTGAGCAACACCGGGTAGCCGAGGGCATCGGCCGCGCGGGCGCCAGTCTCGACGTCGGCGTCGATGGTCAGGCCTGGCACTACGGGCACCTCGGCGCGCTGGGCTGCCGTGCGGGCGGCAATCTTGTCGCCGGTATGGCGCAAGGCGGCCACGTTGGGGCCGATAAACACCAGGCCTGCGTACCCGCATACTTCGGCGAAGAAGGCATTTTCCGCCAAGGGCCCGTAGCCAGGCGCGACGGCGTCGGCGCCGCAGTCCACCGCCGCACCGATCACGGTTTCGATCAGCGTGGCCGGGTCCCAGGCTTCGACACGGATAGTGGCGTCGGCGGCAAGGACAAAGGGCGCTTCGTCATCGTCGGCGCTGTAAATCACCACGGTCTCGATGCCCAGCAGTTGGCTCGTGCGGATAAAACGGTGTGCGATTTCCCCGCGACAACAAATCAGTATTCGACTCACCATCGTCATGCCCCTGCCAGTTGTATGGGGGTTGCCTCGGCGCTTTGGCCGCGACCCAGGGTGGTATGGGCGCGGGTAAATTCACCGGCGCTGACGGCTCCTGCCACCGAGACTTCCCCGGCCAGCGCCACGGCCGCCGCGATTTCCGCCAATTTGCGCGCATCGTCGGCGCAGCCAAGCATGCGCAGGCATTCTTGCTGGGCGGGCAGGCGTGTGCCGCCGCCGACGGTGCCAACAATCAGGTTGGGCAGGGTCACGCTGGCGAGCAGGTCTCCGTTGTCCAGCACATCGAAGGTGGTGCAGGCGTTCTTGAACGATACCGTGACGAAGGCAGGGTCCTGGCCGCACGCGATGAACAATGCTGTCAGCGCATTGGCCACGTGAATGTTTGGCGCGGTGGCTCCGCGCTGGGCCAGCAAGCTGTTGCAGGCATGCAGGAAGCGCTGCATGCGCAGGGGCGTGGTGCGCAGACGCTGTTCCACCAAGGCCTTGGGGATTCTTACGCTGGCCGACACGTAACGCCCTTTGGCCTGGTCCGCGACGAAACGTTTGTCGCCTCCCAGGGTATTGAAGTAGTAGTCCACCCACTGCGGGCATTGGCTCTTGAGGTAGCGGCACACGGCTTCGTTGGCTTTGGTGGCCATGTTCAGGCCCATGGCGTGGCCGGTTTCGTAGGTGAACGCCAGCCCTACCAGGTCGCCCTGGAGCAGCGGCGTCAACTCCAGCAGACGCGCATGGTTGCTGGTGGCGTTGGCCGTCGCAACAATGTCGACCATGTGCGCCCTGAGCCAGGCGTCGAACTGCGGGGCGTCGCTGGCGTTGTGCAAAACGATCGCGGAAATCTTCGTCAGCGCATCGCCGAGGAACCGGTAGGCCGGCTGCCCAGGTGAAGGCTGAGCGTTGTCCAGGTTGGTAATGGTGCAGCCGCCGCTGTCAGTGATCAGGTTCATGCCCCGGGAAAAGGAGGCGACCAGCGCCCCTTCGCTGGTGGCCAGCGGCACGATGAATGCACCTTGGGCCCGCGTTCCATTGATTAGCAGCGGGCCCGCGACACCCAAGGGGGTGCCGACAAAACCAATGAAATTCTCACAGGTACCTTTGACTTGTTCGCCACTGATCGGCGCACCGCCAATGTAAGGAAACGGGGTGTCCGTCTGTTCCGCGACCCAGGCCAGGCGCCGGGCTATTTGCTCTTTGTGGTAATCGTTACTTGGGTCCCTTGGAATAGCCATGACCATGCTCCCTCACAGTTGAATGTTCGAATGTCTTCTCGCCGGCAGCCCCGGGATCTTGTCCTGCAAAAGTGCGAAATTGGCGATCAGCGTATTGCGCAAGTGTTCGGGTTCCACCAGCCCTTCGATGTAGGTGCGGCTGGCCGAATACTCGGCGCTGGCGTGGGCCTGACGGTAGTCATCTATAAGGGTTTCCCGGCGTACCTGAGGGTCGGCGGCGGCAGCAATATCCTTGCGGAAAATCACATCGACGGCGCCTTCTGGGCCCATCACCGAAATCTCGGCGCCGGGCAGGGCATAGATCAGGTCGGTGGCCGAGCGGTTGGCCAGGGTGGGGTAGGCGCCGCCATAGGCTTTGCGCAACACCACGGCGATTTTCGGCACACTGGCTTCGCAGTAGGCATGCATCAATTTGGCGCCTGCACCAATCACGTTCGAACGTTCCTGTTGCCGCCCCGGCAGATAGCCTGGAACGTCGATCAGCGTCAGCAGCGGAATGCCGAATGAATCGCACAGCCGCACAAAGCGCGCCGCCTTGGTGGACGCATTGATGTCCAGGCAACCCGCCAGCCACGACGGCTGGTTGGCAATGATGCCGATGCTTTGGCCGCCCAGCCTGGCAAACCCAATCACGATATTGCGTGCATAGAGCGGCTGCACTTCAAGGAACGATTGCTCGTCGGCAACCGCCTCGATCAGTTGGCGCACATCGAAAGGCAGGTTTTTCTCGCTGGGGACCTGCTCGGCGACGGCAGGGGTCAGGTAGCGCCAGGTGGCGGGACCTTCCGTCAGTTTTGGTCGGGCGGTGTTGTTTTGCGGCAGGTAGGACAGCAAGTCGCGGGTCAGGCTCAATGCCTCTTCGACGCTGTCCACGAGGAAGTGGGCAAGCCCGGTTTCGCTGGCGTGCATGAAGCCGCCACCGATTTCTTCCTTGGTCACGTCTTCGCCGGTGGCGCGGCGGATCACGGCGGGCCCGGTCAGGAACAGGGCCGATTGATTGTCCACCATGATGATGAAATCCGTGAGCGCCGGTGTGTAGGCCGCGCCGCCGATGCAGTCGCCGAGAACGATGGAAATCTGCGGCACGACCCCTGAAGCCCTGACGGTCTTGTAGAACACGTGGCTGAACTGCGAGTCGGCGTCCACCCCCTCATGAATCCGCAGCCCTGATGAGTGGTTCAGTGCAATGATCGGCACGCCGGTGCGCAGGGCGATGTCCAGCACTTTGCAGATTTTAAGGGCATGAATGCGGCTTGAGCTGCCGCCCATGAAGCTGCCGTCGTGACCGTAGACGATAACTGGGCGACCCTCGATGGTGCCATGGCCGGTGGCAATACCGTCGCCCCGGGTCTTGCGGGCGGCAGCCCCGAAATGCACGCAATCATGCTCGGCGTGGGCGTCCAGTTCGTGGAAGCTTTGCGGGTCGAGCAGGTCGATGATTTGTTGCCGGTGTAAGGCCGGGGCGGGAGCTATCCGTTCACGCGTAGCGTCCCTGACTTCTGGCGAATCTGACATGACTGAGCTCCACTGGCTAAAGAGTGTGCCGAACGCCGTCCCTTGGCTGAGCTGCAGAGATGCGGTCGATGGTTGAAACACGACAGACGGATGCTGCATGAAGGAGACTATATCTCATGCGATCTAATCGCAAGTATTGTAAGCGAATGTTTTTTAGCGGGGGATGAGTGCTTGAAACGGAGCGCGCGCCGGGTCGGGGGCTGATCCGGCGCGAAAGGTGTCAGTCGATGGCGGCCGTGATGATCTTGTCGAATACCCCGTCGACAATGGCCAAGTGTTCGGCGGGGACCCCGTCCAGCAGCCTGGCACGAATCTTCCTGACAACCAGTTCGGCTTGTTCCGCCAGCTTGCGCCCGGCGTCTGTGAGGTAGAGGGCCTTGGCTCTACGGTCGGAAGGATCGTCCCTGCGTACCACCAGGCCGGCGCTTTCCAGTTGATCAAGCAGGCGCACGAGGGACTGTCCTTCAAGTCCCATATGTTCAGCAAGGGTACGCTGGCGCAGGCCTTCGCCTAGTTTATTGATGAGCCATAAGGGCGTGGTCGTGGCCTCGGACAGGTTAAGATTGCTCAACTCTTCGTCGGAAACCTTGCGCCACACCCTGGCCGCTCGCTGCAGGCGCAGACAAAACGTATCGTCTGCTAAGGAACGTAAGCTTGAATACATCGGTACACCTATTGTTGTATTTAACTGCCGCTTCTCCGGTGGTAGTGGCTGAAGCGATCTGCCTGCCGGTTAACGACGGGACTGCGGGTTAGCTGCAATGCCTCACGGCTGTAGCCTGCTTTAAAGTGAATACACACGAACAGTCAGGATGTATTCACACCCAATTCTAGCAGAGTATTGCCGGCGATGCCGATCCGGCGGGTGCGCCGGAGGCTTGCATGCGGACCCGTGTTTTCGGGAGATTAAGCTTTTTTAGCTGACGGAATTCATGTGGCAGCTCGTCGATTGATTGCATCTTCAGGATTTTCGCGTTCTTGCTTATTGATCACTTGCGTATTAATTTCATAGCGCGCATCGGTGAAACGACTCAGGCCTGGAGGGTGGGAAGCATGGAGCACATACGGCATTTGGGTATCGTTGGCTTGGGATTGCTGGGCAGCTCAATCCTGCGGGCGGTGAAATCAAACTATCCCCATATTCACCTGCACCTCTTCGATGGCAGTCGCCAGGTCTGCCATGAGGTTGAAGCGCTTGGCCTCGCGCCGCGGTGTGCGGGCAGCCTGGCGGAGTTACATGAGTGTGACCTGGTCGTGGTCTGTGTGCCAACGGGGGCGGTGGCAACGGTGGTCATAGCGTTGGCCGAGGGCATGAAACGCGGCGCGGTGTTGACCGATGTCGGCTCGGCCAAGCAAATGGTGATCAATGAGGTGGGCGATCGCTTGCCGGCGCATGTTTCATTTGTGCCGGGCCACCCCATGGCTGGCGGCGAGCAAAGCGGGCCGGGGGCCGGGCGTGAGGATCTGTTTGCTGGCAAGAGTTGCCTGTTGATACCCCTTGCCACCACGCCGACGAGTGCCATCGAACGTGTCGAGGGATTCTGGCGGGCCCTCGGTGCCGTCACGTGTCGGGTCGACGCGCGCCAGCACGATCACATCGCCGCCTTGACGTCGCACCTGCCCCATTTGATTGCCTTCTCGCTGATGGAGACCTTTGGCGATCAATTGGCCATCAACCCGCAAACCGGTTCATTCATCGGGCGCAGCTTTTTCGAGCAGATTCGTCTGGCCTCCTCGGATGTGACGGTGTGGACCAGTATCTTTGAAGACAACACTGCCGCGTTGCTGTCTCAGACCGAGCATTTCATCGAGGTACTGAACCAATGGTGTGCGATCTTGCAGGAACGCCCGGTGGAGTTGCATGGCAAGATCAGCCACTCATCGGTATTGGCCAACAGATTGTTGGGGCGTGTGGTGTAGGCAATGAATAACGTTGAACTGGCACGCTTGCGGGAAACCATCGATGAGCTGGACGAACAGCTAATCATCCTACTTTCTCGACGGTTTCAGGTTACCGAGCAGGTAGGGCGGCTCAAGGCACGGCAACAATGGCAGGCCCAGGATTCTGTGCGCGAGTCACAACAGGAACAGCGCTACTTGGCTCTCGCTACACAGCACGGCCTTAACCCAGTACTGATCCTCAAGATATTTCGCACAATTATTGACGAGGTTGTGTGCAATCATCTTTCGGTTATCGGCGACTGAACCGCGCTTTATCGATCCGTTCAGCTACCCGGTAAGCGGCCTCCAACTCCGAGCAACCGTTCTCCTGCATCAACCTCCAGCGCTCAGCTTTTTCCTCGGGCTCCGTCATGGCCAAGGCGAGATAGAGGCTGGGTGGTACGGTTCGAAACAGCGTTTCGAGTTTTTTCGACAGCACGACCCCCTCAGTGTATTTCCCAGGCTCCTTACTGGCGGAGAGCAACAAAGCTTTCTGTTCCGGCGTGAGCTTCTTGAAGCGGGCGATTTCCTCTATCTCCGCAGGGGGCATGTTCAAACAAATCCACCATTCGATCATGTTGAGCATGGTCTGCGCGGCAGTAGGGAAGTCGGCAAGGTTTTGCGTCGCCAGCCAGAACCAGGCCCCAAGCTTGCGCCACATCTTCGTCCCCTTGACCACAAATGGCGCCAGTAGCGGGTTCTTGGTGATGATGTGGCCTTCGTCGGTGACCATGATGATTGGTCGGCCCAAGTACTGGTCGCGCTCGGCAAGGTTGTTCACGGTGTTCATCAGGCTGATGTAGCTGATGGACATCTGGGCTTCGTAGCCTTCGCGAGCGTACGTGGCCAGATCGACAACGGTAACATCGCTTTCGGGCCAAGGCGTACCCTCGCGATCGAACAGTTCGCCCTCGAATCCCTGGCAAAACAGGTCGATGGATTCGCCCATTTCCTGGGCACGTTCACGACGCTTCTCTGGTAAGTGCAAGTCGGCGGCGGTGCGCAGCAAGGCGTCACGTACATCGCGGGTCAGTACTTGGCGACCCGCCGCGACACACGCCTGCGCCGCTTCGAAAATGCACTCGCGGATCAGGCTGCGATCAGCCCGGCTCAGACGAGCTTCTTCCTTGGCCTCGCCGCCAGTGATCATCAGCCGGGCGGTGATCTCCAATTCGCCGAGCACATCACGTTGGTCTTCACGATTGGTTACCGCCTCATCGTCCCACTCATCAATCGACAGACTCGCCACCTTATCTGGCTGCTCGACTAGACGGTAAGCATCAGCGAAAGGCGCGAGGCTGACCAAGGCGCCAGGTTTCAATTGGACCTTGTTGACCGACAAACCCTGCGTCGCGAAGTAGTCGCCTTGTAAGCCAAATGAGTTGCCGGCTTCGACGATAAACAGGCGAGGACGGTACACCGCCATGACTTGCATCAGCAGGGTGACCAGGGTGGCTGACTTGCCGGCGCCGGTCGGACCGAACAAAAGCAGATGCCCGTTCATGGCCCGGTCCAGGCATGATAATGGGTCGAAGCTCAATAGCGAGCCGCCGCGGTTGAACAGGGTGATACCCGGGTGACCGGTGCCGGTGCTGCGGCCCCAAACCGGAACCAGGTTCGCCAGGTGCTGGGCGAACATCAGGCGGGTGTACCAGTTGCGTGTGTCGCGGGCCGGGTTGTAAGCCATCGGCAACCAACGCAGGTAGCTGTTGCAGGCGGCGACCTCATCGCCTTCACGTACCGGTTGCAGCCCCGCGCCCAACAGCGCGTTGGCCAGGCTGACCGAGCGCTGGTGCAGTTGCTGTTCATCGTGACCGTGCACATAGAACGCCAGGGTGCCGCGGTACAGCTTGTGCTGGCGACCGATGATCGCACGAGCCTCTTCGACATCCTGACGGGTCTGGGTCGAGGCCAGGTTTTCACCGATGGCTTTGCGCGCCAATCGGTTTAACTGGTCTTCGAGCACATCCTGCGGCTTGACCACCAAGGTCAGACTCATCACCGTGCCTTCGGGTAACTGGTCGAATAGGGCATTGGTTGCATCACCCTTACGGGTTTCTCCGGTGAGTTGACCAATCGACGGTGCCCGTCGCAGTTTGTCCACCACCATGACCCGATGGGGTTGCTCATCGAAGTACCAGAGTCCTCGTTGCACATCCGAACGCGGTTCGTTGAAGAATAGCCGTTCGGCAAAGTCATGATCGAAGGGCAGTTCCAGCGACTCACCATCGCCCAACTCCGGATAGGCCACGCGGTGGTAGAACTCCTCGGGCGCTTCATCGGTTAGATTGGGTGCCGGATTGAACCAGGGCACCAGCCAGGCATACAGACCGCGGCCATCTACTCGCGTCGATTGCACCCCACACGTCTGCAACGAAGACGCGATACGTTCGCAAGCCTGATGCAGGGATTGCACCGGGGTGAGTCCTGTCTCCTCAGCGTCAGACTCAAGCCAGCGATAGACCACCAGGCGCACCCGGCGGTTATTGCCACGCCAGGGCAGGCGCGTCACCACCTTATCTTCAAACAGACCGCCGGGCTTGGCGATGGCCTTCAGATGACGGCGGCTGAGTTCCAAATACGCCTCCGTGAAGACCGTGCCTCGGGCGCTATACTGAACATAGCCAGTGAGCCGGTTCAGGTAGGGGGTGAAATCGTTGTCGTCCTGGCAGAAAAACTGCGCCACCCAAGGCGCTTGATCCAGCTCGTCAAAACTATCCTGCAGGGCATCCTCAAGGGCATCTCGGGCCGCCATCAACCAATCGGGTTCGCGCCCTTCAGTGCCGATGGGCAGCAACTCGAATACCGCACCCACCGAGCGATTGTCATCCAGCAGAAAACACTGTTCGGTGTCGAGATACTCGACCCACGGCAGGTGATCGGTGAAGCTAGGGTTGTGCGCATAGAGTGTGGCGTCATCGGCCAAGGTGGCGCGAGGGCGCAATGGGTGGCGCCAGGCTTTCCACGCGGCAGTGCGGTTGCCCGCATCGCCGGTACGCACTACAAGTCTTCCTGACGTTCACCAGGCAATGCGTACTGCACCCGTTGGTAGAACGGAAAGACGGTCGAGTAACCCGGGATCGGTGCCTGCTCGGTACCACTCAGATGCGGATACACGTACAGCACCAGATCGGGATTGGGCAGGCGCGGGAACAAATTGTGGATCTCGTTCGTCGCGGTGCGCGTGTACGGTTCTTGGAGAGAGGCGGAGAAATCTGCCTGGGCCAGCGGACGGCGTAACTGCTGCCGAGCATCCAGCAGTTGCTGCTGAGTGCCTTGCGAACCGGCACCGTTCCAGATGTCCAGCATGGTTTGCTCGCCATGGGGCAAAAGCGTGTCCTTGTCGGTGGAACACCCCGTCAGGACCCAGCAGAGCAAGCTAATCCAGGTCAGGCAGAGAAGCATGGTCTTTTTCATGGCGAACGCTCCGGCCCTTGGGCTCGTAGTCGATGGTGATCTCATGGTCGAGGTGCAGTGCGACCTGTGCGGCAGGTGGCACGTACACGGCAGCAAAGGCTTCGCCATACAGTTTGTTGACCCACTCGCGGATGTCGCCGACCCCACCGCTGAGAATTGAATTCAGCGTGCTATTGCCATTGCTGCTGGTGACCCCGAGCGTACTGCCGCCCGAACTGATCACGCTGCTGTTGTGCTGCTCATCCCCGAGCAAGGCAGCGACACCGGCGCCAGCCGCGGTGATCAGGCTCTGGCTGCCGAGGTACTGTTGGGCGTTCGAGCGGCGCTCGCCGGCAATGCAAGGAATGCCATACGGATCGGACAGGTAGCCGAGTCCGCCGCGGATCTTGTCGGTGTTCGAGCTCTGGGCGGTGGAGGCATTGCGGCTGGCGACCGCCTTCGGCTGAGGTACCGTGCGGATGGTGCCATCGGTAAACACAAAGGTGATTGACTCGACCTGTCCGCGTACACAAGACAGAGTCCAGTCACCGGACGCCGTACCGCTCATCACGGCCCCCGCGACGTCCGGCAGGTCGATGCCGTTGGCAGTCAGGTTCTCGGGGCCGACCAGCACCTTGAAGGGATAGGGATCATTCACCGTGCCGTCCACCGGGACTCGGCCGATCAGCGCGGTCATGGCGACCGAGCCCATCAATGTCGCGTTTTCGGGAATGGTGTAGACCGGCTTCGCGCCTTCGGTACGATCAGCGGATCGCGTCGGATCACGCTCACCCTGGGTAACTGCACGCAGCTGTTTCTGGCTGCGATCAATAGCGTTGTCTTTCAAGCCTTCCAGTGAGTTGAAGGCGGTAGGCAGACTCAGTGCGGGGGAGGTCTTGGTTTTGCCTCGGGCGTCGGTGGGTGGAGCATCCGAGGGCTCAATCCACTGCAACGCATCATTGGCAAAATGCTGCCCGTCGAACTGCGCCCCGTCGCCCGGCTCAAGCCCCAATCCGATCGGCATGTCCTTGCCTTTACCGGTCAACCCCGACAACTGCTCCTGCAAATGCGTCAGCAGACCGCGAGCCTGGCGACTGTCTTGTTCCGCTTTGAGTCGGGCCTCGTTGGCTTGGCGACGGCCCTCGTCGACCTGCTGGGTCACGCTGCCAAGAGCCGTCTGGATACGCGAATCGACGCTGTTTTCTCGCTCGCGCAGGCGGTTGTTCTCCGTCTGCAGCGAATCGTTGTGTTTTTTCAGGCCGAGCATGTCGCTGCGCATGGCCTTCACCTGGCCGACCAAGGTGGCGACCGTGTCGCGTGGGGTATCGCCAGCAATGCCGAGCGACTTGGCTTGCTCGGCGGATAACCGGATGTTGCCCTGATCAACTGGGTGCTCTGGAGAGGGAGTATTACCGGCGATCCAGGTTTTCAGGATGATAAACACCACGGCCAGTAGCGCAGCCGGTACCAACCATTTGAGCAAGGCGTTAGCCTTCATCGTCAGCACCTCGCGCAACGGACGGGAGCAGCACGGCGTGTTCGAGGCCGGCACCGCGAGTGACGAGGTAGACGATCGTTGTGTCTTCTGCACTGCCGACCGGCCCGAGGAAAGCATGCTGGAAGGTCGCGGCGAACAGCTTGGCCTGAAGCCGACGTGGATCGAGTTGCACCATCTCTGAACTACGATTGCGCAATTTCACCGCCGTCACCCAATAGTCATCGAGCCGCCAGGCGGCGATGGGTGTGCTGGACACGTTTTCGCTCGGCAGCAGAGTCGGCAGTTCGGTGCGTAGCTTGAGCGGGACGCGGCGTACATTGGGTAGAGACTCCACGGTGCGCAGCGGCGCGTACAGGCTTTGCGCGGCATAGCGCGTCAAAGCGACCGGGATCGGCGTGCGTTCTGGAGCAAGGAAAGTGCTAGATTCAGCCTCGGTAGCTTGCACCTTGGCATTCTTGAGAATACGCACGGGCTCCAGCGGTTGATCGCCAGGCGTGGCCGCGATATCCAGCAGGGTGATCTCGCCCGTCGCGACCGATTGCAGTTGCAGTCGGGTCGGTGCAATGGCTTCCGACGCGCGCAGGTACAGCGTGCCGCCGGTTGATTGCACGCGCAGCTTACCCGCCAGGGTTGAGGGCACGCCGACTCGAATATCCTCATCGACAAAGACCACTCGTTCCTGATTGATCACCAGCGGAACCGCGAGGGGGAGGCGTTCCCAGTGCATCAGTTCGACGGCCTGCGCTGCAACTCCCCATAGCATTAGTGCGATGGTGAGCCCCAGGATAGAAATCCGCGTCATAGCTCACCTCCAGGCAGAGCGATTTTTTGCGGCGTGCCCTGATAACAGTCCAGTGCCAGCCCCCACTTATTGCGTTCGGGGTCCAGATCAAAACGCACCACGCGTAATGGATAACGTACCGCCACCCGTTTCACCGGTTCGGCGGCGTAATACTCATCCGCGTTGAGGTCTAGGGTGACCAGCCAGCTGTCGCGATCGAGTTGCTTGACCCTGAGTTCCGGATCTTCGCTATAACCTCGGCCCAGAATTTCGTAGACGCCACGCACCCGCTGGCGAAGTTCGCCGGCGGCCTTGCGGTATTCGTAGTCTCCGTCAAGGAAGGCCTTGCAAGCAGGTGTCAGGTAGGACTGCAAGCCATAGATGGCGCGGCGATAATCCTGCTCGCCATCTGAGGGCCAACGATTGAGCTGACCAAAGATGTAGAGGGCAAAAGCATAGACATTCTCTGAGGGGATATCCCACCATTTGCGCGTGCTACCCGAACGCAGATCCGGGGGGACATGTACGGTCAGGTCGGTAGGTGCCGTGCGCCAGCCATACCAGAGTCCGGCACAGAGCAGGGCGAGAATTACTACCGCCAGACGCAGGCTGAAGATATGGGCCTGTTGGGCATCGACCTTGTTTCGGAATCGGCTCATGGCAGCCACCGGGACAGGGCAGGGCGCAGTCGACGCGAACGGCGAACCGTCCAGGCGCCGGAGTGCAGGATCAGACTGCTGCGCCCCAGACGCCAGCGGCTGGCCGCTATCCATTCGAGCTTGCGGTACAACCAGGTCTCTGGCCGGGCCCGTTTGGCGCGACGCAGTAGCGTGCCGCCAGCAAACAACACTAACGCCATGCTTGCGATCATGCTGGTCGGCGCCATGGCAATGGAGGCGGTGGCGATCGCCAGAGGAACGCCCAGCAGCAGGCCAATGACGGCGCCGGTGCCGAGCGCTAACCACATCTCATCATTGGTTAAACCGCGCAAGACGGCGGGATCACGGTTGAGCCGCTCCGGTAGAAAAACCAAGGTGCCGTCGGCAAGGCGTTCGATAGCGTCGTTCATGCCAACCTCACAGAATCGCGGCAGCCTTGGTCAGGAACCAGATGATGATTACCACCAGCAAGGCTCCGATGCCGACGACGGCGCCGAGGTCTTTCCAAGTCTTGCGCTGGTTCTGCACGTCGGCATATACAGTCAGGGAATGCCAGGCCACACCCAAGAAAGCGAGCAGGGCGATCAGCAGGCCGAGGAGGATGCCGCCGTCGTAGGCGTAGTTTTTGATCGTCTCGATCAACCCGGAACCTTCACCGCGTGAAGGGGCTTCCATAGTGGGTAGTTCCGCAAAGGCTAGGCTTGGGCCGAGCACCAGCAGCAGACCGATCACGCGCTGACTGGCACGATCATGCAGGTTGTTTTTCAGGGGGATAAGGAACTTGAGCATGACGGTGATCTCCGGTGTTAGGACAGGGTGAAGAACATCAGGACCAGCAAGGTGAGCAGCACGCGCGCTGCGCTGCCGCCGAAGGCTCCGAAGCGCACACTGCCGGTGGCCCATCCCCGGTAAGCCGTCCACATCACCCAGGCACACCACAGCAAACCAAGGACCAAAACCAGGCATAGCCAGAGCGACGAACTGCTCTGCGCCGAAAAGCCGGAGGCGTTTTGGAAGGCAGCTGTCTGCGCGTCAGTCATGCTCATGGCGACGGCTCTACGGACGGGGTGTCGAGGCGATAATCGCCGACCAATTCAGTGGGATCGCGGGGTTGAGCGCGAGAAGGAGAGAGATAGCCTTGCACGCCTTGGCGAATACGTTGGATGTCCTGCATCAGAGAGGGATAGTCGAAGCGATAGCGATTGCCAGGTTCAGACGCGCTGGTTGCCGTCGCTTGAGTTGCAAGACGTTCGATAATGTCGAGTTGCTGCAGAATTAGACTGAGCTGTTCCTGCTCATGAGCAGTTGCGGCATAGCTGCTCCCATGGACGATAATCAGTGAAAAGAGTAAAAAATAGCGAAAGACGGTAGTCGACATGACGTTGGCCCATTTGGAGATTGAGCCAGAATTACGTTAGAGGTCGAATTATTCAGTCACAAACGCGAAGTGAGATGTATCGCTTTTCAGGGGGCTCGGCGCAGGTTGGCGTGTCCAAATAGCCAGCCACGCAAGATTCGTGACATCGGGGCCTGGAGTTTCCGGCCGCCTCCGATTGGAAACCCCTTCGTTTCACCATTCCCAGATATCGACGCAGTAGGTACTGCTGCAGATATTTCTCCAGTTCGCCTCTTTTCAATTCACCTATGTTCTCGAAGTCATCGCACCCTTTAGGTGGTCAGAGGATCAAGACGGTTCGTAGGAGTCTCTCATTGCGATTTTGTATTGCCCTGATCAAAGGCTTTAACGGCCGAAGCACATGAACAATAAATCTTTCATTTGACATTGATTGCGCCAAGAAAATACAACAGGAAGAATTTCAGGGAAGTCGCCATCATCTCCGTATCATCGCACAGATGATGGCCATTGAACTTCAGCAGTTTAGGTCGCTCTATCTGTTTTAGCAGGAGTACATGTGGAGAACGCCTCTTATAGCTTCAGCACTCAACCCTACCCACCTAGACAGCGTTTTGAAGTCTGGCGTGAAGAGGTGAATGCACTCTTTGACGTGAGGATTGGCGAGTCTGAATCAATAGCGTTCAACTATCGGCTGACCACCTGTTACCTGGGCGCGCTGTTGATGGGGTGCGGCGTATGGGAGGGCACACAAAAACCAGTGCATTATGATGTCAAACGGTCAGCTCAGATGATCCGCCGCGACGGCCTCGACCATTACTATATCTGCCTAGGCCTGTCTCATTCGATCAACGGCTTGGCCGGTCAGGCACCGTTGGTGGCATGTCACTCGCAGATTTATGTGTTGGACCTTGCTCAGCAACTGGATTGCGTTATCACGGCAGGCGATACGATTATCCTGACGGTTCCTCGGGACTTGCTGGCAGCGCAATTAGGCAATAAGGACATTCATGGGCTGGTATTGAGGGGCGGTTTGAGCGACCTGCTTGCCGATCACATGCGTGCACTACGAGCGCGGTCAGCCAGTTTTAAAAGTGATGAGACACTCTATATACAACAAGCGACTCTGGCCATGGTCGCGGCCGCGATAACACCCTCCATTCCAAACCTCAAAAGCGCTGAAACCGAAATTGATCGCTCACTGTTCAACCGCGCCCGGAACCTGATCGAACAGCATCTGCTGAACCCCGATCTGGCGCCAGCGTTCATATGCCGGCACATGGGGATTTCAAGGGCTGGACTCTATCGTTTATTCGAGCAAGAGTCCGGTGTTGCGGCTTACATACAACGACGCCGGTTAGACAAGATAAGGGCTATTCTCCAAGGAGATAGCAACGTTCAGCATCGAACCTCCGGGCTGGCCTTTCAATTTGGGTTCAAAAGCGAGTCACACTTCAGTCGCTCGTTCAAGAAGGCTGTCGGCTATTCGCCAAAAGAGGCGCGGGACTGCCTCATTGCATCTGAACACTTCGGCTCAGCAGGCCAGACCTCTGTGCACACTGGTTTTTCGCTTCGGACCGTGCTTGATCAAATGACTTCGGGTTGAGACGGACAGGCAAGGAATTGGGACGCAGGGGCAAAGAATTTTTTCTCGTTTTTTTTTATTACGTTTTATAGTTGATATCCCTTCGATCCGCCGGATTGATGAAATTTGTACAGCTATTACTCTACTCAATCCAGGTGAGGTAGGTTACGGATGTCTCAATTCGATCATCTACTCAGTTTTTCAGTCAACAAAAGGATGTGTGATATGTCGCTGCTTAAGTTGTATGTAATGTTAACCACACTTGCGCTTTTGAGTGGCTGCAATGCTCTTGCCAGTAAGACGAATATGTTGAGTGACGATGACGTAAAATCTCAAAGCGCTGGTGCGTTGGGCTATGCTCCAGCCGACCTGACAGTTATCAACCGGCGAACGCAAGGTACCAATACCTACGTACTGCTAAAAACCAATGATAACAAGCAGTTTAACTGCATTATCAACGGAGGTAACATCTTGACATTCGGCATGTCCAACCCGCCAGCCTGCGCACCAAAAGGTCAGCCGATAAAGAGCGCACCGTTTGGAGGATAAGACTGCGTACTCAAGCAGCATTCACGCTCATCAATTTTTACGGCAGAAAAGGTTCAGTATGCCTGAATGCAAATTGAAGTATTTGATATTAATTCTTTTGTCAGTGTTAGCATCCGGCTGTGAAGTGCTGGCAAATACTGTGCCCACCATTCCGGACGTTATAAATCAGAATAAGTTTGAGGGGGCTAATATACAGGTAGCATATGCTCAATATGGAAAGCCCGCCCAACTGGTTAAGAATGCTGACGGCGGGTCTGTTGCGAGATGGTTTTATGAAAGTCAATATTCCTTAACGGACACTGCGAATACCGTCAGCGCAGGCCCTAGCGGTGGCGTGATGCTGACACCTACATCCAGCACAAAATACTATGATAAAAAATGTACTCTAGAAATTGCATTTAACGCGCAAAATATAGTCACTGACTATAAGACCATTAAAAACTCTCCCGGAAGCTGTAATAAGTGGTTCTAATTAAGGCATGGGTGGCCCCGAGATGCGCGCTGAATCAAGATAGTACGATCCAGCGCGCCACCCCATGCCAGCTAACAGTTGGCACGGTCGAAGGGTTAGGCGTTACCTCGGATCCAGGATGGCACATGCACGGAGCAAGTTTTTTGAACTGCATGAGTAACTAGACGAGCTCACTCCTCTGTCGTAGGGTTGCTTTTCGTTGGGCGAAGGCTGGGAATGGAGAAATCACATGAGCACCACAAGGAAATTCGCAATGGTTTTGTCTGCGGTGGGCATTTTGGGCGGATGCGCCGTAAACAATTCTGACACGCTCGCTCGCAAACCCATGAGTACGCTTGAGCAGGATCAGCAATTGGTCGCTATGGGGATTCTTCCGCCGTCTGTTTTGGAAATTGACGCCGAATTGGAAAAGGTTCCGCCTAACAGTCCTAGAGCCCTCCAACTGCTGAAACAGAAGCTTGCGGTCACTCAGCAACAGCAGAACAGACTTCGAGCAGAGGAAGCCTTAAGCCCGCCAGCTATAGCCCCCTCTCAACCGGAAGAGCAAGAGCAACGCATGTGCTCTGTGAATAATGGGTCCGCCATATATTTAGTGCCTTGCTAAAAGCATTTCAGTGCAAAATTTCGGCGAGCGCGAGGAGGAGGGCGAGCCGTGCATGACGACGGCCTGCTACTATCGCCAGCTTGACCGCGTGATCGGGCCTGACCAATGGCGGCAATTTCGCTTTCCAGCTCCGCTCCACATGGAGCCGGGGCTGGGACACGCCGAGCCCAATCAACTCGCGGAGGTTGAGGTTCTGGGGATGGGTTATGGGCTGTATTGGGAATGCGATGTACGTGGACTAGTCTACCCCCGACCTGATGGCGGGGTATCTGCGCCACCAACGCCTATTTTGGGCGCTCGAATTGGTTCCTTGCCGGATCGCTAAGCAGCGGAAAACGGGCTGCTGCGATCATGAGTTTGATCCAGTCATGCGCGCATGAATGGGCATGATCCATATGCTTATCTGAAGCAAGTTTGACTTGTCTGCCGACGCGACGGGCGATTGAGATCATGGAGTTGCTGCCGCACAAGTGGGCATCCGTTTAACTACGCAAGGCGTGTTCGCCGTGCGCCTACCGTCATTTGGCCTATATAGCGGACATTGGGCCTGTGCACTACCAAAGTAGATTGGGGGATTGCTGCGCGCAAATCCATTTCTTAGCGAAGGCGTACCTCAGCGCGTAAGCAGCCGAAACACCACTCGCGAAGGATGACCACCCCCGTAATGATTTTAGAAAAAAGCTTAACTTAGCGCTTAGAGATATTTTTTGAACGTCGCGGCTGTGATTGCCGTAGTCACCCCAAGCATCACGGAGCAAGGTAGAAATATCACCATTGGATTAATCGTAAAGGGCAGGGATAGGTAGATAATCCAAGGCACGACCAGTAGTGGTATTACCGCACGTTTAGCACGGTGATAAACAAAACTACTCTCTCGGCCAGCGCCAAATTTGCGTAGGTCGCGGCGCATCAAACCATCGACAAAACCAGTAAACGTGGCCAACAAAAATAGTGGTGTGGACAGGACCAGAATGGCCAGGCGCACCACGAAGGTAAAGGTCACATACACCGCCGCCAGCACGAAATCCTCAATGCTTACGTACAGCTGATTGATCCAACTCCAGAAGTTTTTGCCCTGGCTCGACACCCGCGCCTGCTGGGCAAAATCTGCAAAGCCGGTCTTGACCAACAACCATTGATTGAGAAAATCCAGCCACTGGACAATCGTCTGTCCGGGTTGTTGAATGATGAGTGAAGATTTGAAGTGCTCGCTGACCCAACCCAATTCGCTACTCAACATGGCTTGGCTGTGTCGCCAGCCCTGATCACTCCAGAATAGCAGCAAACCGGCGAATTCAATCAGAATCGAGAACAGCAGTGAGGCAACCAGCAAGCCGATGATGCGCTGGACCAGGCTGATGGCCGAGACGATCATTCCCGGATGCTGGATCGGTTGTGGCGGCGTGTTCTGTACGGAAGTCACCATCATTCACTCCATTGGTGCCACATGGCTGATGGCGTTAACGCGCCTTCTGTATGTGTTTTGCTGAATCGAAACCAGGAGGGGTAGGGCTACCCCACCTGATCTAAATCGAAGTTGGTAGTTGGGCCGCCACTGCTTGCGCTCCACCACTGCCCCGCTTGCGCGTTGTAGGTCGCCCGCATTCGCTGGGTGAGCTCCTGCAGGTCCTTGGGCATGGCATCGTCGTTGGAGGGTTTTGGCAATGGCATGCGGACTTTCCAGAGCTGCCCACCGGCCTGGAAGGAGAACATTTGCCCCTTGGGCAAACTGACGATGTGAGCCGGCTCGATCAGCGGCACACTGGTGCTGCTGACACGGTCCTGCGAGGAGGAGGTGAAGTCTGTATTGGCTTCAGGATCGGAGGTGTCGGTGGCACCCGACACCAGGGTCTTGGTCAGCACGTTAACCTTGGGCAACTGCTGGGTGAGCAGTTCCGCAGTGGCGGTTTCGCGCACGCGGAGCATCTGTAGGGTGTTGAAATTGCCGATCACCTGACCGGCCTTCGCGCGGTTACCGATTCGCGCTTCGATATCGCTGAGGGTCTGGGTGTAGGCGGTTACCTGGATACCGGCACCGCCGCCCTTGTTAATCAGCGGGATGAATTCATCACCCATCAACTCGTTGAATTCATCGGCGTGGAGGTTGATCGGCAACTTGTCACTGTTGTTACCCGATTGGGGCAGGCCATGGTCGATGCCGTGTTTGTAGATGTGTCCGGCGACCGAGACCAAGTCGGCGAACATGGAGTTGCCCACCGCGGCGGCCACCTCGGCGTCGGTCAGTGCATCCAGACCGACGTAGACGATGCCGCGTTTTCGGATGATCTGCATCCAGTCGAAGATTGGCCGCGGGTCATCTAAATCGGTGTAGTTTGGAGCCAGTAACTGGGCGGTCTTGCCGGTGGTGAGTTTCTCCAGCAGCGGCAGGAGCGAGGCAACGATTTTGTCGAAGTAAGTACGGTCATATCGTACCGCCGAACGCAGTCCGTCCATTACCGGATCAAATACCCGCTTCAGCGCCAAGTACTGCTCGATGGCCACCACACGCTTTTCGCGCCCGATCATATGCCGGGGGATGTTCTTCTCGGAGAGCTTGCCTTCAAGCTGGACGATCACTTCCCACGCCTTTGGGTCGGTCTTGGCGAAAAACTGCTGGGCGTATTCGATAAACAGTGCGTCGATGTTGACCACATGTCGCTGGATCTGCAGGTAGTCCGGACGTCGGCCCAGCTCGATCAGAGCGCGGGCAATGATGTTGACGAAACGCCAGGCGAACTCGCGAAAGGCTGCGGAGTTGCCTTCACCACTGAGCTGCCCGGCGATGCGCGACGCCACTTCCGAAATACGTCCGAAACGCCCCACGGCGTTGTAGCGGGCGGAGATCTCCGGCCAGCCTAGATGGAACACATAAAACTCCTTTTCCCGACCAGCGCGTTTGGCTTCGACGTACATCCGTTTGAGCAGGTCGGCATCGCCCTTAGGATCGAAGACGATGACCACCTCATGTTCGACGCGGTGAATGTCCTGGGTGATATACACCTCGGCGAGCCGGGTCTTGCCGACACGGGTAGTGCCGAGCACCAGGGTGTGTCCGACCCGTTCGCCCAGCGGCAGACTGACTTCCGTTTCATCGGGCTCGACCCCATGCAACAGTGGCGAGCCACCTACCGGGGGCAAAGGCCGCAACGGATTGAAGGCACTGTCCCAGGCCGTGACACGGGCCAGTATCGAGAGTGGAAACGGTGCATGCTCCAGGCGCCGTTCGAGTCCACGGGCCAGGCGGTAGCTGGTCGGTTGGTCGACATAGTGGGCGACCGCCGGATCCTGGGCCTCGACCAAGCGCTGGGTATGCAGGCGGGTCCAGCGAAAGCCGCGACCCATGAACAGACGCTTGCGGCTTACCGGAATCTGCCGACTGGTCAGCTCGTAGCGGGGCAGCCGCCGGATATTGCGCCGATAACGCAGCACCTCCCAAGCTTGTCGCAGCCGGATAAGGCCGAACAGGGCATAGGCCAGCGCCGCCACCAGCCCGATCTCGGATGACAGGGCCACAGCCCAGGGCGAGTACACGCACAACACCGCGGCAGCGATACAGATTGCTACGGTGTACAGCTCCACCGCTGGCCGGAGCTTGGACTCCATCGCATGCTCGGCCATGACCTGGACTCACTGTTCCAGTGAGGTGGAAGTGATCAAGACGGGATAGTGCTCAATCTGCAGGCGGGTGGCGATGTCGTTGCCGTTGACCGGCAGGATGGTGATGCCCGGCGCGGCCGCTCGAATTCGGGCCAGGGCTTCAGTATCGGTCACTTCGACGGCGAGGCCGGCCGCCCCCATTTCTTGCAGTTCAGTCGCACGCTGATGCAGCCAAGCCAACGATTGGGGATCCTGCCCGACAAGGAAAAATGGCCGCAAGCCCGGCATGTCCAGGGCGCGAGTTGTGATTTGGCCTGGGCTCAAGTGAGAGCTGCGCACGGGCAGTATCCAGGTTTCATCGGCAAATGCAGGTAGGTCTGCATGTATGGCCCGAGCAGGCAGGGTCTTGTTGTTTATTGGCGGCCTGGAAGCGTCAAACTGGGGACGGGTGAAACCGCCAGGCTGAGCTTCTGCAAACGACAGTCCTGGATGGGCGAGCGCAGCCAAGAGCACGGCGAAGTAATACGCACTGTGAATTCGCTTCATGGTGGTGTGCCCTGTTTAAAGGAAACCTGCAGTCGTTCGAGTTGCCGGGTAAATCCGGCGCGGTAACGCGCCGCCGACGTTCCTCCTGCCGGGCGGTGATAGCGTCCGGCAGCTGACACCCAGTCACCGGTGACGGCGTGATGCTCCTGCAGCAGCGCGGCGGTCACGGCGAGATTTCGGTAGGGATCAAGGGCTTCGCAGGGGGTGGAATAACGTTGTCCGTGGTAACCCAGGTTGATTTGGCCGAGTCCGGCATCGACCCGCTTGGCGTCATGTCGGGCGAGGGCCTGAAGCAAAGCGTGACAGGCGGCCTGGCGAGTGGCGAAGCGGTAAGGTGTTCCAGCGATGTTCAGTGTCCAGGGCCAGGGCAGCAGTCGACCACGGACGTGGATACCACTCTCCTGCAGGGCGATAGCGAATAGCACCGTAGAAGGAATGTCGGCGTCATGCGCCGCCAATTGGTAGGCCGGAGGCGGAAGTTCGTCAGCCTGGACGGCGAGCATTGTCAGCATGAGCGCAATACCACTCAGTCGATGCGTTGCCATTGTCCATTCACCTCTTGAAATGTGGCAGGCAATGGCCCCGGGGCTCCCAGGCTGAACCAGCGACCACGGTCATGGTTCAGGGTGATCTGCCGGCGTTGAACCTTGGTCGGATCAACGGCTGCTTGCCGAGCCCAGCTACGGACGCGTTCATCCTCGCCTTGGCTGCCCACCAGGTAGATATCGAACGCCGTGTCACTGTTTTGCAGACGCTGCGCTTCGGCGGTGCACGCTGGGCAGTGGTCCTCCACAAACAAGGCTTGACGCGGCATGACCGCTGAGCTGGCAGGGGACGGGGATGCCATGCCCTGGATCGGCAGCAGCCCGGGAAACAGCTTGGCCCAGGCCGCGGTGTAAGCGTTTTGGTAGGCCAACTCGCGCTCAGCGCGTTTGGCTTCCAGCGCTACCTGCAATTGGGCATAGCGCTGGCGCTCTTGGTCGGTCTGGGCCTCGACCCCGAGTGCGGTTAACGGATCGAGGTGCGGGCTCCAGAAACCGCGTGGGCCGGCTTGGATCTGTTCGAAGCGCGTCCACTCCTGCTCCGTCAGACCCCAGCTCGCCGCCTGTTCAGAGTCAGAGCGCCCCAGCGGAGCAGACTGCGTGTCCTGGGTCCGTGACTGTGTCGTGACGGGGTTGCCCATCGCAGCGCCCATGGCCAATAGCGAAGCGAGACAGACGACGGTGGGCAGTAGCGCTCTGTTCATGTTCGCTTCTCAAGGGAGGTGCACGGTCTGGTCTGGCTGAGTGGCCACCGCGAAGATGGCTGAGTTCGACTCCAGCACTTTCAGGTGCCAGGCTCCGAGCTGCTCGCCGCTATGCAGCAGCCGGACATCCGTGAGCGAGCGACTGTCATGAGGTGCGACTGCCAAAAAACGCTGACCACCACGGGATTCGACCCCCAACACCGAGAACGGTGGCGAGAGCGGGACGGGCTTGGGGCGAGCGGTCTTTTTCGGTTTGGTCGCAGAAGGCGTCGGCGGTGGAGGGAATGGCTTTGTCCTGAGGTCCAGGAGCTGCTGCTCGACCTGTTCAAGGCGTGCGCGCAGCGCTGTTAGGTCTGCCTCGGTGGCGCGGGCTGCCAGACCATCGCGCAGCTCCTGTAGTTCTTGTGCCCACTGATCCAGCATCGGATCGAGGGTATTGGCCTGTTGCTCACCGGTATCGACCATCTGCTTCAGGTCTTTCAGTGCGTAATGCAGCTTCTCCTGGGCGTCCTTGAGGGCGCTTGAATCATGTTGTAGGGAGTCCAGGGTTTGTCGGTATTGCGTGTTCGTGCTCTGCAGTTCGGCCACGCGTTGATACTGGTTATACAAACCACCGCTCAGGCCGGCGATCGCCAAGCAAAGCAGCCCAATGATGAGGGTTTGAAACGTCGAGGCTCTCATGGGCGTGCCTCCAACAGATAGGGCGAGACGGGTGTGATCAGCGCGACGCCGGTCTCCGTTTTCTGCTGTTCGAAGCAGACTGAACGGCTGACTTCGTCGGTCGTGAGTTGCCAGGCGGGGCCAGCGAGCACTTGCAGCGCGCGGCGTAAAGGGATTGGACCAAGCCGGTAATGGGCAGCGGGGAGGGGCCGAGTAAACAGCACCCTCACCGACGCGGTAACGGGGCAGAGCGCATAGCCCGAGCGCTGCAATACGTACTGCAATGCATCCTGCACCGAAGGGTTCAGGCTGGACGGGATGCTCACGTCAATGATTTGGGCAAGAAGATCGCGTTGTTCCGTGGTGGGCTCGGTGCTGACCAGCGTGTAGCGGCCATAACGAAGCTCTGCCGGATGGCTTTCTTCGGCTATGCCCTTCGAGTGCTGGGCCCGATTGGAGCCACTGTCAATCTCTGGATCGGTCGGCAAAGGGTTGGGGATTTGCGCGGTGCAGGCGCTCAACAAACCCAGCAGGCAGACAGGCGTGAAAAAACGCTCCATGGAAAAAACCTCATGTCAGATTCAGTGCAGAACCTGACATGAGGTGAAGGAGCGATTCAGTGAGAAAGTTGATTCAAGGTGGGTCGTGTTAACGCTGAACACGTTGCTATTCATCGAAAATGGCGAGCCCATCCAAGACGGCAGCGTCGGGGTCGAAGATCAACAATCGCACATCCGCCAATGCCGCCAAATACAGTACGTTGACCAAGGCTTCCGGTGTGCCTGCGTCGAGTTGTTCTTGTCTCAAGCTCGAATAACGATTGCCCTCAATGTTCAGCAAGTTCTCGTCCGTCCATGGCGTGCCGATCAGTTTGCAACCGATACCGCAGCAATCTGGCAGCGTAAAAAGCTCGAACAAGAGGCCGGTTTGCCGCAGAGCGAAGTTACTGACCCACTCCTCCAGATAAAGCATCGCTGCTTCGGGAAGGTGCGCGGTACTGATTTCCCAGGCTCGACTGTAGTGTCCCGTTTCGAAGCTCAAGCGATGGACCATGGCTTGGGCCTCTTCCAGGGAGTACAGATCACCGAGGTGATGCCGCTCGTTGAGCATTTCGCCCATTACAGCGTAGATCACTTGGCGCACTAGCCCACTGGACTGACAGCGTTCGTCCAAATCATCCGAAATGGAATGGCCTTTGCTGATAATGGCGAAATCGTCATTGAACAGGCAGGGGAACAGTTGCAGCTCGTCGTCGGGCAGATGGGCCTGTGTGTCGTGCACGGGTCGAAAGCAGGGAGGGCAGTCGTCTTCGTAGGTGATCAGTAGCAGCCGTTCGATATGAAGGTTGTCGTAACCGCGAGCAAATGGGTTGGAGGCCGTCAGCAGGGCTGCAGCTTGGTGTGTGGGGTTCATGAAGGTTCTCCAGAATGAAAATGAACAAGGCGCCCGAAGACGCCTGTGAGGGTTAAAGCCAGCCATGTTCGGCAAGAGAGAGAGGACGACCTTCACCCACGATGAAGTGATCCAGTACGCGCACTTCGATCAAGGCCAAGGTCTCTTTCAACCGTGCAGTCAAGACGTGATCCGCCTGGCTGGGTTCTGTACAACCTGAGGGGTGGTTATGAACAAAAATGGCGGCCGCGGCGTTATGCGCTAGGGAACGCTTGACGACCTGGCGGGGGTAAACGCTGGCGCCATCAATGCTGCCGTGAAAGAGGACTTCGAACGCCAACACCCGGTGCTTGGCATCGAGAAATATCACACCGAAGACTTCATGCTCTTGTTGCACAAGATGCAGTTTTAGGTATGAGGCCACGGCGTCAGGCGACGTCAGGTTAGGGCCGCGGTTGAACAGCCGACGATCCAGAATATGCAGTGCTTCGTCGATCACCTGGTTTTCTTGGACGATACAATCAGCCTCGAAATCCGAGGTCTCAATCAGGGTGAGTGGGGTGTTCATGGGGGTACCTCCGAAGGGAAAAATCAGGGGTACACGCCCGAGGGGAGTGGTGTCCCCGAGGTGGGTGTGGAGTCGCGGGCGTTAGCAGGTGGCGCGCTGTTTACAGCCGCGTGAATCGGTGGCGTTGACCGTGTAGGTGTGAACCACAACCGTCGCAGGGCAATGGGGAAAAGGCTTTTATTCCCCAGCCAGTTTCGGGATCGAAGTCGGCACTGATGGGCATTAAGCGAACCAGTCCACGAGGGATGTCAGCGATGCGTTTCTCGATTTCATTCGTCGTGTAGTAGAGCGACAACGTGCTGTAGTCCTCGTAAGCCGTAGCGAACAGGCAGTCGTCGCAAAGCCAGAAGGATTCCATGTTGGTTCTCCTGTGCGGATTGAAGAAAAGGCGCTCGACGGAGCGCCTTGATGAGGAACATCGTGGACTGTTCAGGCGGACTGAACGGTACGGGTGGCATCACGGCGGGCCGTGCGGGGAGTGGGTGGAGATTCAGGTTCGACCCGAGCCTCTGTTGGGTTTGCGGACTCCTCAGCTTCGGCATCTGCCGACGCTGAGGATGGCTCACTGTTTGGCACTGGCTCAGCAGGTGCTGTTACTTGCTGCCTGGCGGGCGCTTTGTATTCGAACGTGCCGTTGACCTTGATCCAGTCGATGAACAGCAAACGACCTTTCAGGCTGGCGCCCGGTTGGCCTTGTTTCTCGCCTTTCTCGTAGAGAAATGGATCGATCCACAGGTCGCCGATACGGAACGACAGCAAGACCTTTTTCTCGGCGTTGACGGCGTCCATATAGAGTCGAATCAAGCGTTCAGCTTCGCCCCCCGCGACTTTGCAGTCGAAACGGGTGTACTCGACCGCATCGGAGGCACCGTGCAGGGCGGCGATATCGCAGGCCATGAACGGCTGGCCGCGGCGGACTTGGACTTCACGAACACGGTTGAGGTAACCGATACCGACGGTGTGCAGGTTGAAGTAGGTGGTCACTTCTTGGGATTGGTTGGCGTGGGCCATGGTAGTTCTCCTGTTTCAAGGGAAAACGGCGACGCACAGTCCCTGACGGGGAAGTGAGCCCCCGTCAGAGTGGGTAAGGTGAAGGCGAGCGATGAGCGACTCGGCACCGGCAAGCCGATGACGATCAGAACGATGCGTCTGGGGAAATAGCGGTGCAGCAGAGGAGCATCTGCGTTGGTGATCCGCAAGCATAGGGTAGTGGGCATTCATCACCGCTGAAGCGGTAACCGCGCGAGCTTCCGAACGCTGATCGCACTTGGGTAAACCACCACGAACGTGGCGTAGCCTTGAAGGTTCTGGCTACCTGGGCTGGGCTGTCAACGACAGCGAACCACGCCCTTTGTATAAGCCTGTCATAGGGGAGCGTCAAGACGCTGCCACCCGATTTTTTATGGCCGGAATATAGTGGTAGTCACTGGACTGAAGAAAGTGAAGAGTGCGCCTGGCGGGGTGCCAGGCGAAGAAGAGAAAAGCCACCTTTGACGGTCATACGCAGTCGATAAGCTCCTCGCAAAACTTGATTTAACTGCGCCATGATTCGCCAACCGACCCGTGTCGTGGCCTGGATCGGAACATGCTGGCACGCATCCGCGCACAAAGGGTGCCCAGTGTTTCCCCGGCGGGCTCCGGGGCTGAATACAATCGCCGAAGCGGATGACCGCTATTGCCTGGTACAAGCAACAGCGGTCATCCGCCACATTGATCAGGTCGAGCACAAACAGGAATGAAATCCCACTGAAGAGAAGGCCCCGAACTCTAGAAGTCCGACCGAGCTACCCGGAGCGCATCGGTCTTGGGTCGCCGTAGGCGATGATCCGAAGGCACTACAGCAGAGTGGGAAGGATGACGTCAAGGCTGAGGGCAACCCTCAACGCCTCGAGATCGACTACGAGTGAAGGAGCCTATTTCTTGGCGAGATGAGCAGCCAATTGCTCGACGGTGGCCAGGATAAAGGCACGGTCACTCTCTTTCAGACCGTTCAGCATACCCGCAATCATCTGGCCTTGGTCGTTGGGACGACTGCTCGACTCCGTGAGCAGCTCATCCATCCTGCATTCAAAAATATCTGCTAACTGCATCAGCTTGACCACGGAGAGCTCCACCACACCCCGCTCCAGGCGCGAGATGGCTTCACTGCCAATCCCCAGGCGTTCAGCCACCTCTTCCTGGGTCAGATTACGCTGGGTTCGGTGCTTCGCGATCATGCGCCCGATTTGGGCTTGGGTTGGATGTTTATGTGCCAAGTGATGAGTTCTCCAATTCAACCCGAATGGTTGAGCAAAGACCCATTGACATGAACATCCTTGTAGGTTGAGTATCGACTTATAGGGTTGTTATATTGACTGAAATATCTGGTTGTCGCGACGTGACATGTGTTCCCCCAGGAATTAGAGCGCGTAGTGACCAGTGAGACTGAGCGGTCTGATAGGACCAAATGGAGGCAAGGTTGAGCATGGATGAGCAGCGAGAGCAAGACATGGACCTGATCTGGGCTCGAACACTGGAGCTGTTTATCAAGATCCATGACTGCCCTGATAACCCTGAACACCGCGACAGCCTTGTTCATTGGCTTAACGAAGATCCTGCTCACCTGAAAGCGTTCAACGAGCTGGGGCAGATATGGATCGCGACAGGCATCGCCTTGGCCCGTGAAATAGGACGACCGCTAGACGACTTGGAGAAGGGTCAGGCGCCGTTGATGATGCACTGACAACACCCCCCCGAGGTTCATGTGAACACCAATGGCGACTCATTGAAGACGCGTACCTTTGCTGATCGGCACAGTGCCTTTGCAGTCCGGGTACTGGGAGCATGACCAGAACGGCCCTGATTTTCCCTTACGCCTGAGCATTGAGGCATTGCAATTGGGGCAAGCCGGCCCGGCTTCGACCGGTACCGACAAAGTGAGCGCTCCGCAGTTTGCGATCAGCTGTGTAATCCAGTGCGCCTGCTTGGCAACGAATGCATCCAAGGTCAGACGTCCCGCTTCGATTTCATCCAGAGCCTGCTCCCAGATCGCTGTCATACCCGGATCCGCGACTGCAGCGGGCACTGCCTCGATCAGGGTATGGGCCGCTGCGGAGGCCATCAACGCTCGTTTTTTCTTCAACAAATAACCGCGATCAATCAACCCTTTGATAATGCCAGCTCGCGTGGCTTCGGTGCCGATACCGGTGGTGTCCCGAAGTTTCTGTTTCAGGCGCGGATCGTTGACCAGCTTGGCCACATTTTTCATTGCCTTAATAAGATCGCCCTCGGTGAGCTGTTTGGGAGCAGCGGTGCGCATGGATTTGAGTTCGACGTTGTCCACTGCGCACCGCGTACCCTGCTGTAGGACGGGCAATACCTGGGATTTTTGACCGGGTTCATCGCCTTCGGCTCTGTCGGATAGCAAGCTTTTCCAGCCTTGGACGAGGATCTGTTTGCCAACAGCAGTCAAACGTTCGGCGCCGCACTCCAGTTCGACCTCGGTTCGATCAAACTCGTGATGCGGCAGGAATTGCGCGAGGTAGTGGCTACGAATCAGTTGGTAGACTTGGCGTTCTTGTTCGGACATCCGCCCAAGGTTCGCTGGCTCGGTGGTGGGTATGATGGCGTGGTGCGCGGTGATCTTGGCATCGTTCCATGCTCGTGAGCGCAATGATTGATCGACGCTTGCGAGCGCTGGGCTTAACGCAGGATCCATTCTGAGCAGGGCATCGAATACCGCGGCTACCTCGTTGAACATGCTCTCTGGCAAATAGCGGCAATCGCTGCGCGGATAGCTGGTGGCTTTGTGCGTTTCATATAGGGCTTGGGCGATGTTAAGGGTTTCCTGAGCGCCGAGTCCCAGCTTGCGTGAACAGACTTCTTGCAGTGTGCTCAGGTCGAAGGGCAGGGGGGGCGCTTCGCGGAAATGCTCAGTCTGCAGCAAAAGTACTGTGGCGCTTTCATTGCTAGAGATCGCTTGGACGGTGCTACTGGCTAGCGCCCGCCGCAGGCAACGGCCGGCCGCGTCAGCCCCTGAACTGGGTGGTAACCACGACGCGATGAATGGTTGCCCCATTGAGGACAGGTGCACGTCCACGTCCCAGTAGGGCACCGAGACGAAGCTGGCAATTGCCCGATCCCGATCGACCACCAGACGTAACGTGGGTGTCTGGACGCGCCCAACTGACAATACACCGTCGTAACCTGCCCGCCGTCCGAGGAGGGTGAACAACCGACTCAGGTTCATGCCTATCAGCCAGTCAGCGCGGCTGCGTGCGAGGGCTGAGTGATAGAGCGGGAAGGTCTCCTGACTAGACTTCAGTGAGGACAGTGCCTTGTGAATTGACGCCTCGTTGAGTGCGGACAACCAGAGGCGCTCAACATGGCCTCGGTAGTTGCAGCGTTCCAGTAACTCGCGGGCAATCATCTCGCCTTCGCGATCGGCATCGGTCGCGATGACGACGGTGCTAGCTTCGCTGAGCAGGCGCTTGATGACTTTGAACTGTGCTGCAGTCTTGGGTTTGACCTCGACCTGCCAATGTTCGGGAACGATCGGTAGATGATCCAACGACCAGGATTTGTACTGATCGCCATAGGCTTCAGGTGGGGCCGGTTCCAGCAGGTGACCGATACACCAGGTGACGGTTGTCTCGGGCCCGATCAAGCAACCATCGCCACGTCGGCTGGCTCCGAGAACCTTGGCGATGTCACGACCTTGGGAGGGTTTCTCGCAGAGAAAGAGACGCATAGAACTGCTCCGGGTTGAGTTCGGAGCAGCGTTGTTGGAAACAGCAGTGGCGAGCTATGAGAAACCCGAATGACAGGTTCCTCATATTTGTCGATGAAGGCAGCCATGGATAGATCGGGCCTAGGTGTGGCGTGGGGCAGCAGGGCGGATCTTCACGAGCAGCGAGTAATAATGGCAAGAAACTTCGCGTAGGCGCATTTTTTATGCCTAATGCCCGTCAACCTGGAGACGACGGCTCTCTGCGCTTTTTGGACTTTGACGCAGACGACCTGGCATGGTCTGTAGTTTGCTTAACATCTGCCGCAGATGCGGCCGGTTCACTGGATCGTTCCCGCATGACCACACTGTGTACCCGATGGGGTAGGATGCCGACTCGACGGGCCTCGATCTTGAAGGTCACCCGCGCATTGTCTTCGCTGTCCTCCCACTCATCGCGTACGGTACGGCCTTCGACCAGCACACGCATGCCTTTCTGGTACAGCGTGCTCCAGTGTTCTGCCTCGCGGTGCCAGAGCTCAACTGGCGCCCAATAGCCGCCCCGATCTTCATAGCTGCCCTCGCGTGGCACGGGGTTGTCGAAGTACACATTCAGCCGTAGTAAACGCCGTGGCTCGTCATTGCCTGATGAAAACTCCTGGAACTCTGGCGTACTGCCAATGTTGCCTTCGCCGACAAAAAAAGTACTCATCCTGATACCTCCACTGCGGTTGTGAACTGGCGCAGCAGCCGTTCGGCACTGTCCATTTTGATCGCGCAGGTCGTGGCCTGGCGGTAGAGCGAATGCACCACACTCATCTGTAGGTTCAGCGCGATGCGATTGCATTCGAAACGGTGTAATCCCTCGCGTACGACCTGCGGCAAGGCTTTGTTGCAGACCTGGCGTTCCCAGACCGAGACTCCCATACGGGCAAAATCACGGGTGCGCCAACGCAAAAAGGTGCTGCCAGCGCTGGTGTTCTGCAGCACCAATCGAATATCCAACAGTGAGTAAGGGGGCTGTCCAGCCTGCTGCAACACCGCCTCCATCAGGCGGCACAACTGCGCCTCGATTTCCCTCGCCACCTGCGCCAGATGCTCCAACTCCCCCTTACCCTTAAAAGGTTTTAAAAGGCCTTTTAGGTAGGCAGCGTGTTCGAGTTGTCGATAGGCATCCGGTGTCAATGTTTCGAAGGGCATTGGATGAGCCGGGATCATCGGATTCATGCTTCGTCCTCCGGCTCATTCACTGTCGCAGACGACGCTCCCACGTCCTCTGCCAACGCGTCGGCGTCATCCACTGCCACCGCACCACGGCGAGTGATTGGCGGCGCGAACTGGGAGCGGCGATGACCCTCCAGGATGTCCATCGGGGGTAAACCCATCTTCTCGATGGCCGCAATGGCACGGGCGTTGTTCGCCGCCATGTCATCACGCGTGACGCCGGCGTGCCGGTAGCGCTGTGCCTGACCAAACAGGCTGCGCAGCAAATGGGCGCCGTCGTCGATCCAGGCTTCCATGTCGATGCGGCCGATCAGGGCGGTGTGATGGGCCAATAGGGTCCGGCGCACCAGAGTGTCGTATTCGGTCAGCAGGTAGACCGCCAGAAAACCCAGCTGGCTGCCGATGTACAATGGCAAGGTGACGGGGTGGATGTTGAGGTTGTCGCCCATGTCGATCTGTGTCGGCAGGTCCTGTCTGATTCGGTCCAGCTGTTGGGTCAGTTCCAGCATCCCAGCCTTGGCCTGCATCAGTTTTTCTTCGAGTTGCACGATGGCCCAGTCGGCGTAGGGATCGTCCTGGGCCGCGGTTTGTTTGATCAGGTTGGTGACACTGATGTAGCCGGCCATGCCCATGATCGAGTGGACGCCTTCACGTGCGACCCTACCTTGCCAGATACGGGCGGCGTGGTGGGTGTGCAGGGTCAGGGTGATGCTGCTGCGCAATGAACCCAGATTGAGTTGATAGTGATCGGCCACGGTGTTGTCCTCGCATTCGCTTGGACAGGAACGTTGCGACAGATGAGGGGCAAGGACAGCCAAAAAGCTGAATGCGGTCTGTTCGGTTTGGTTTAAGAGGGTTAACTATGTAGACGTCAGTGGATTTGATGCCACTGGCATCAAATCCACTGACGTCTACATTCACGGGAGGAGATGTCCCGGCTTTTCTTTAAAAGTTTGATGGTTTGGTCCGATGTGTTCGTAGAGTGGAACTTCATGGATTTGATGCCACTGGCATCAAATCTACTGACCTTCAGAGCGTTTGCCGCGCAGTTGGCGTAGCTCATTCAGGCACGCTTGAGCGAGGGCTGATGCAGGTTCGCCCGGTTGTCGAGAGGGGCGCGAGGGGGCCGGTGTGGCCGGTACTGCAACGGGGGACGACTCTGCCTGACCTACCCAAGGACGAAATTCGCCTTTCAGTGCTCGCTGTATCAGTCCCATCAGATAGGCCGCTGGCTTGCGGATACCACCGGCCGCACAGCGTGCACCGGCTTCGTTGAGTACTGCTTGACGATCCGAGGGTTTGAGCTTATTCAGCGCCACGGTGACGGCCTGACGCTCGCTCGGACTCAGGTGCATCGGCTCGGGCCAGTGAAGGTTATCCACCGCTGGGGTCGCGCACCGTACAGTACTTATACTTTCTTTTAATACAGTACAGGCGCCATTCGGATTCCGAACGGTGCCAGAAATACTGGCGTTCACGCCTGTTTCGGATTCCGAACGAGGGCCTGCACGATTTCGAACGAGGGCATCTTCCCCCCGTTCGGAATCGTGCAGAGTGGCATCGGTTGCCGGATCCAATCCTTGCTGCGCCCAAAGTTCGCCCCAGCTGTCGAGTCGCGTCGGTAACCGATCCCGATCGATGTTCGTGTCTTGGCGGATTTCCTCCACAATGTGCTGGGCGACAATACGCACAGCCTTCGTTGCATGACCGAGGGCATATCCGACTAGCTCCAGGTAATCCTGATCCAGTTCTATGGCTTCGGCGGGGGTTAACGGCTCATCGTGCAGAACGTACAACGAACCTTGAAGACGTCCGCTGAGCTGATCGCGTCCGCGACTCACCAAACTGAGCCAGCGCGTCAACCTGAGCATCGTCAACACCCGAGCAATGGTTTCACGGGAGGCTGCCGCACCGTAGGGCACGCTTGACAAGTACGGCTGCAAATCCTCATAGCGTGGCGTGACCACGCCACGGCCTTGCAGAATGAGCCGAAACACCTGCCAGGCATTACGTTCCAACGGTGTCAGCCGACTGTCCAGCAGCAGCCGACGCGGTACGACCTCGTGTGATTGACCACTGAACAGAAAGCTAGCCTGCAGAACCTGGTTGGAGGGTTGCTCAGTGGTAGGGCGTGCTGGCCAGCATTCACTCAGTTGCTGGGTGCATTGCTGCAGGACACGCTGCCAGCGGTTGGAAGGAGTAGTGTTCATGTTCCATTGCTGTACTGGTCGATCTGCTGCCAGACGATGGTCAAGCTGATCCGTTGCTCCTCCGCCAGCATCATCATGGCGTCGAGCTGATCCTCGGAGCCGTCCTGAGCGCGTAGCTGGCACCATCGCTGCCAGAGCGCATGTTCCTGCGCTTCGCTCAAATTCTGAGGACGGCCCTTACGGGTTTCTATCTTGAGCAGACGTCGACGCAGGGCGGTTTCCGAATGCGCCAAGCCGAAGCACCGATACATGATGGTGCTGCTGGCGCCGAGTTTGAGCGCTCGGTTGATCAAGCGCTCGTTCTGCTCGTCGCGATCAGCCTGCTCGATCAACCGGTGTAACACTGGTGAGTCGATCTTAACCTCGACCCAAGACACGGTGGCATGGGCCAGGCGCGACAGCGTGGTGGGCGGTAAGGATTGCAATAAGTAGATGTCGTCCTCACTCAGCCCGAGTGCCTTGCAGCGTTGCAGATTACCTAGACGCAGCTCATGCAGTACCTGGGTCAGCATGGCCTGGTTGAGCACATTGAAGGACAGGCTCATGGCAATTTCTCCGGTGAGTCGTCTTCAGGGGCAAGCGTTAGGTCGATGAGACGACGGGCCAAACGGATCAGGCGATACAGTTTGATTAACAGCCTGTCGGGCAGCCGCTCCAGTCCCACATCCATGGCGGGACGATCTGTGAGCGGGAGTTGATAGACCCCCAACAACAGCTGCCCGAACAGCGCTGAAGGCAGTTGCTTGCGATCCTCCCAGTTCACTTCGTCTTGAGCACGCAGCAGGGCCAGTAGCATTAAATGAACGCCGGTCGCGCGAGGTGCTGCAAGATCAACTCGCTCGATGTTGAGGGCGAAGCCCATGCCATGCTTCTGATCGATGATGCTCTCGGGATGTCCGGCGTAGGTCGCCATTTCCCGAGCCAGTCCGGCGATAGCTAAACGTAGTTGTTCGGGGTTATCCAGTGTTGGTGCGATGATCCAGATGTCGTCGATCGTGCAGCCGTCGTCCGTCGGTGCTGCTTCGGTGGCAGTTTCGCGCTCGATCTGTTTGCGAATCTGATGAACTCGGGACGTAGGGCTGACCGCTGAAACGACATTGGTTTCAGGCGGTGTAAGCAGTTCCTCTCGCGCTGTTTCGGTCTGAGTCCTGGTCTCAGTTGATTTGGGGCGGGACTCGGAGGAGGGAGTTCCTACCGCGGCTTCATCAACGCTCGGCAGATGGCTGTTCTCTGAGGGCGTGGTGACGACAACGCTAGGCGTCGAGATGACCCTTTGAGTATCGCTCAGTTCCAGGGCTAACATGCGGTAGGACTGTCCGAGTAAGCGGCCCATGCGTTCGAGCAGTTCATCCTGGATTTGCTCAAGATCGAAGGATTCGGGGTCGGCATCGAAGTCGACGAGGGTACCGAACCAAAACTCGGCGAACTCAACGGTGGCGGTTGGATAACGGTTCCAGGTTCGTTCGGCCTGGCTACGCAGAGCGATCAGGCGTTCGATCTGGGACTTACCCAATCCGGCGTACAGGGTTTGCGGGATGGCGGGCAGTAGGTGTTCAAGGGTGTCCAGCATCCGGCTGATGTGCGACTGCGAAATTGGATAACCCCCAGCGGCGAGACGTCGTGCCAGCTCACGTTGCGAGAGCACAGCTCCATCTGGTTCGAGCATGGTTTTGAGTTTGGCCACGGCCAGCGCACGCTCAATGAATGTGAGCTGGCCATGCAGATCGCTTTCGGCCAGATGGCCGAGCAGGGCGCTGATTTCATTGCTCCAAGGCCGGAATAGGCAGTGAATGCGAAAGAAGCGTTCGTCACGGGTTTCCTGCCACAGTTCGCCGAGAATCGCCAAGCGAGTATTACCGCCGTTACGGATGATGAAATAAGTTTCTCCCGGGCGGCGGGTAATCGGCGGTGGTTGATCCAGCCCACGTTCACGGATCGAGGCTTTGATATCGTCATACAGCGGATTGCGGATGAAGCGTGGGTTGTGCTCGTAGGGCCGCAACTGCTCCAGCGTGACCAGCATAGGGGTGTCGATGACTGGATCGGATAGTCGCTCCAGTTCTGGACCCCGAGGAAAATGGTCCTGGTGCAGTTTGTCGGTGATCTCCTCCTGACTGAGCTTCTTCATTTGAACAGCCTCAGTTAACGCCGGTTACGCAAATGGTCACCGACCTCAAACTTAACGATCTCGGCTGTTCCCGAACCTTCGAAATACCGAGACAGTTTCGCGAGAAACCTACCCATGGCCGAGCGCCCACGCTGCAGGCGAAAGACCACAGTGCAGTACTCTTCACTAGGTGGATGATCTTGCCGAATGGATGGCTGAACGATGATGGGAAACTGATCCAACATCCAAAGACTCCTCGCCAAACGCTGTTGGCCTCAAGGTTGAACAAACAAAATACCGTCTTCGGAATTCGCCTTATCGAACCTCTGCGTATCTACTCAACCTAGAAATCGCTTCGCGCCATTCCGGAAACAACTCAATAGCCAGCGCTTGCATGGTTTCCAATGATGAGGACGAGCGTCGTTCACGTGACTGGCGAGTCTCGATACGGTGGGCTGGTAGACCAAGGGAGGCGGCATTGAGATAAGCCACTCGGTCTGGAACTACGGTGTCTAGAACTGAGATGTTGGTCACCTTAGCGAAGCTTTCACGCAGGCCATTGATGATCATCCGGCTGTCTACCCGATTGGCGTTCACTTGGTTAAGCAATAGCCGCAAGGGTGGCGGCGAAATGCCCAGGTGACTAAACGGTTCGAGCTCACTGAGCAGCTTCAAGGTACCGCGGCGCAGTTCGCGGGCCGCGAGCATTTCCGGAGTGATAGGGGAAAGGGCGAGATCGGAGGCTAATAGGGCCACCTCCAGCAGGACGCTGCGTGCACCCTGCGTGTCGATCAACAGCAGGTCATAATGGGGGCGCAATATACTTAACAGATTGCGCAGCCGCAGCCGTCCATCCGGGGCGTGTATTAACAGTGAGCCAAGTCGGCCTTGGTCATCGTTGGATAGGATCAGGTCAAGTCCTGTAATCACTGTCTTGGAAATGAACTGCGCAGGGGTTGTTAAGTTGAATGCGATGAACTCGTACGCACCCACATCAGCCTTCTGACTCAAGGCGTAATAGCTGGAGAGGGTGGGTTGGCTATCCAGATCGAGTAGCAGAACGCGCAGACCCGCATCTGCCAATAGACCGCCAAGGTTGGCGGCTATTGTGGTTTTGCCCACCCCACCTTTGGTGGATACCACCGAAATCACACGCATGGCATCAGGCCAGTTTATCTAAGCGTTCAACGACCCACTGCTCAATCTCCAGCGAGTCCCAGCCGACCGCACGCATGCCAATGCGTCTAGCCTGAGGAAATTTACCTTCCTTCATCAAGTTGTAGATGTGGGCACGCTTGAAACCGGTTTTACGCTCTACCTCGTCGCGCCGCATGATATGACGTTCGATTTGTTTTGGCGTCGCAGCAACGGTGGGGGAGGATTGATGGGACATGGTGGTCACTCCTAGAGCCAGATGGCGTTGGGTGGGAAGTGACCTGGATTCAATACCAAAAAACACTGCCGGTCATTGCAATGCAACGTCGGTGATTGCGGTGCAACCCTCATCTTTTGGCTTGGGCGAGACTACGTTTTGCGGCCGCAAATTTCTCATCCAACGATCGCTTGCTCAGCCCTGGTACTCCGTCGTAATACGCGGTTATGGAGTCGACGATGGAAGCCTGGCTATCGAATATAGAGTGCTTTCTTCCTGTTGAGGACGATCCCAGTATGGTATTTACCAGCGCTCCAATGACATTCAGGTAGCTCGCTTTGCTTTGGTTACTGACCTGCTCTTTGTTTTCGGCAAGCACGCGCAGATTCTCGCGCTCCAGCCCAGCTGCTTTGAGCTCATCGATCAGCGTTTGGAGGTGTTTCTCGGTTGCCTTTAACTGCACCTGTAAGGCGTCCCGATCTGCTTGTAATATCAAGTAGGTGCTGTAATGGATCGCAACCTGATCGGCGGCAATTGGGCTGAAAAGGAAGGTGGGGCGCTGATCTGGATGGTAGTGAAACATCCACCGCTTTAAATCCGAATGCCTGACAGTCAGTAATTTAATATCGACGGGAGTACCTGGTGCAACCGTAGTTCCCAGAGCTCCGTAAGGTAGTTCGTGGTTTCGAATGGCATCCAGAATTTTTTCTGTGTTGATGTGCAAGCATGGCCATTGTGGAAAGCCGTGGATAATTCGCCCTGGGGTGTCCCATGTTAACTCCAGAATCTGAGCCTCATGAGCAATAAGATCGCACCAGCGTATTGCTGCTTCGATGGGACTATAGAACAGCTTTTCAATTGAGCGGAAGCTATTGAGATCGTACATAGAGGTAGCCCTGTTATCAAAGGGCAGACCCGCTAGGTAACGTCTAAAGATCCAACATTTGATCTAGGCTTCCATGCGGTTGCTGTCCTATATTCCCTGATAAGTCACAATTTCTGTCGTCCTGATGCGTTTTTTCAGGCGGTATGTGAGGGGTGGCTATTCTAAGAATGCCGAGCCGTTCCCCTCACAGGACGGTTAGGACATCGCAAAACAAAACTAAGGATGGACACGATATCGCAACTATTTTTACCTCTCAGCTGTCTCTCCTGCCGGCTGGAGCCCTAATCAACTCCATCCACCGTCATAACTATTTTCGAGGCGCTGATGCAGGTGCCGGCCTTGTTCAACGTCCAATATTTCGGAGACCATCAGACCACACAGGAACCCTCGCATTTGATGATATGTGTTCCCCGCTCCCGCATGATTGAGGGCCTTCCAGCGATATGCTTCGACCTGAGGTCGTAAAAGGGGCAGCTCTTCTCTATCGTCCACCAACTGGCACAAGTCATCAAAAAACTGGTTGGCGGCCGCGATGGCGGCGATGCCTTGTAGGGACTCATACATGAATCGACCTCCTTCCCGTTGCTACATGCCTGGAACGGAAAACTGACGATAATGCGGTCCTCGCCATCTATGTAGCTTAGAGCGCAGCCGTGTTCTGCAGCTGCGTATCACTATCACCACTATGCGTTTCTGACATCGCTTTATCTCCGTGCCCAAGGCCTTTTTTTGGATGGTAGACGGGGATGCATCGTTAGGTCTCACATTCGTTTTAGAAGATACGAGCTTCCTGCTAACAACTGACTTAAACGAACCCGCTCGCTTGATGTACTGCCTAGCATGGCTAGTGAGTGGCACGTAGACGGTACTGGCGTTCAATGCGGGTTAGGTGAAGATCCTTCTTCTGATAGGTGCTAGCTAGGTCATGAAATCTACGATCCAGCACTAAAGTTGCCGACAGGTCTTGGCAGCCCAGGCCTAAGGCGACAGCTGCAGGAGAAAAACGCCATAGCCCCAAAGGAGAAAATGTCTATGGCGGAGGGCCACCAGACTTTAAATAGGATTACTCCTATTTATTAGGCAAGTGGCCGCTAAAACGGATTTTTTACTACTTGTGCCTCTAGCTTGTCATCTATTTATCAAGATTGTATGAAGAGTCTATCAATTTCTTATCAATGGCCGGATATTCAGAGACTTAGATGATGAGTGGTCGATCAATCTGTAGTGATATTCAAATGCGACCCTTTGGCAGATAAGACTTGGACTACTGATCGCTGGCCGTTATGTCTGCACTTAGTTGCTTGACGCGGACTGGGACCTTAAGCATGTACCCCGGTCTCATTAGGCGAAATCTATATTCGAATAGCGTAGAGGCTATCCACAGCTCTCTGAGCCTGAGAGCTGTTGCTCCAGCGCAGCCATTCGCCATGCCGCCGCAACAGTTAGTAGTACGGCTGATTCGGTCTATTTTTGATATTTCATTATGAATCAATTGGTTGGAGTTTTTTTTTGGCGAGAACAGTATTTTTTTATAAAAATTGACGTCTTAACGAAAAATTCACAATAACTCGACCGTTTATTAATGGGCTCGGCCTAATTTGAGAGGCCATGATAATAAAAAAGGTGCTGTGATGGCCCAAACGTCCACGTTCGAGCGCTCGCTTATCCTCAGCAAGCTTGAATTGTATGCCGAGCGGCTTGCTGAGCTAGCGTTCAATCTTAAACGCTCAGGCCATCCCCATGATGCCGTGAAGCTTATGGTCGAGGTGGAGCAGTTGATCAACGTAATAGATCGCCTAAAGGCAATGGATATTGATTAATCTGTGATTAGCGCCCGGTTTTGAGCTCATCGTTCTGGGCAAGGTGAACATCCTAGGTCTCGCTGGATAGGCCTTTTTGTCGCAGAGGCCCGCCATCAGGTTGGAGATAGACAAGTCAACGTGCATCGGATCCGAATGCAGCGGGTAATCCACACTCAGTATCTCGACTCCGCGAATTGATCGGCATCGGCCTGATCCAGCCCTGGAGCGATGTGGGGAGTGGTAGGACACACTGTAGCTGTTTAAGCTCTACGCTTACTTGGTCAAGCTTCGGGCCTTAGCAGGGCGTACCAGCGTGAGTCACTCTAACCCGCGTTCGCAGGAACTGTGCGCAGAATGCTTTAGCAAGGCACTAAATATACGGCGGCCCTATTATTCAAAGAACACATGCGCTGTTGTTGGTCTTCCGGTTGCGAAGTGGCTGTAGCTGGCGGGTGTAAGGCTTCCTCTGCTTGAAGTCTGTTCTGCTGTTGCTGAGTGGCCGCAAGCTTTTGTCTCAGCGGTTGTAGGGCTCTAGGACTGTTAGGCGAAATCTTCTCCAATTCGGCATCAGTTTCCAAAACAGATGGCCGAAAAATCCCCATGGTGACCAATTGCCGATCCTGCTCAAGCGTGCTCATGGGTTTGCGAGCGAGAGTGTCAGAGTTGTTACGGCGCATCCGCCCTAAATGCCCACGGCAGACAAAACCATCACGAATTTTCTTGTGGTGCTCATGTGATTTCTCCCTTCACAGTCTTTGCCCAATGGAACGCAACGCTACGACAGAGGGGAAAGCTCGTCTAGCGCCGCTCATGCAGTTCAATCTGCGCTGAAGTGGCGTGAAGAGCGTCCGATCGGTTGCAATAGCGCCGGCGTTTCGTCGGAGCATTACTTCCAATGGTAATCATCCGTACTCTCGCTCAAGGCTGGGCCCGTCGGCGAGACATCGGTCACATCGAAAAATGGTTGCGACCGACGCCCGGTATCGCCCAACGCCGGGAAGGCGTCCTCAGTCGGACGCTTCCATGTCTAAACGTGCTGTTCTTTCTCGTTGTTGGTGATCCGCTCCCCGATGGCGCCCGCGAAAAGCAGGTCATACAACACTGGGATCAACCCTAATGTAACTAAGGTGCCGAGTGCCAAACCACCAATTAGCGTGATCGCCATGCCTGTCCACAAAGGGCCGGCAAACATCATCAACGGGATCAGTCCGACAATGCAGGTCAGTTTGGTCATCAAGATAGGCCTTAGCCGTTCTACTGCTGCCGTCAGGACAGCATCGTGACGGGATTGGCCTTCGGCGACACCCACCTCGATTCGCTCAAGCAGCAGGACCGCGTTATTCACAATGATCCCTGCCAAGGACAGCAATCCAAATGTGGCCATAAATCCAAATGGATAGCCGGTCACTACCAAGGCCAGCGCGGCGCCAATCAGTACAAAAGGGATGCTGGCAACGATGATCAGCAGTTTTCGGAACGAGTTGAATTGCCAGACGAACAGTAACAACATCGACAATACGGCAACTGGCATATATTGCACTAACGACTCATTGGCCTCTGCGGATTCCTCCATCTCCCCGCCAATTTCAATATGATATCCAGGTGGAAGTTTAAACTCTGCCACCTTAGGTGCAATCTGCGCGACTAGGGTCGCCGCCGTCAGCTCAGGATTGCGGCCTGAGATGGTAATGGTCCGGTTTAAATTGCGACGCTGAATCGCAGAGGGCTCTGAACTGAGCGTCACCTGCGCTATAGCCGCCAGCGGAACCGGCGAGCCGTTCGCTTGCGGATAGATCAATGTACTACCCACGTCTTCAGCTTGGTCACGCTCAGTCATCGACCCACGCAGCATGATTGGCACGGTCGTGTCATCGTCATGGATCTGAGACACCTGTGCGCCTGAGTATCGAGTCTGCAGCGCTTGAGCGACATCGGCGCTGGTCACGCCCGCGCGTCGGGCGCGTACCTGGTCAACCACCACTTCGTAACCTGAGATTCGAGCATCCCAATCGTCCTGCACGTTGACCGTGCCTGGCAGACCATGCAAAGCCTTAGCTATATGATTGGCCGCTGCACGTAATACGGTCTCGTCCGGTCCGCTGACGCGATAGACCGCCTTTCCAGATTCGGTGGTGCCCAAGGAAAATCGCTTTGGCTCAGCACGCACTTGCGGGTACGCCGCAAGCATATGGTTGCGCACACGAGCGATCACCGCATCCATGTCACTGCCTTGGCGCACACTGATGGTGAAGTAGCCTGCGTTCGTCGCAGGCAGCGGTGGATTTAATCCCAGTACGATGCGTGGGCCACCGTCTGAGACGTAGCCGATGCTGTCGACAATTTCTGGATTTTCCTGGTCATTCGCTAGCCAGTTGCTGATGTCCTTGACGGTCTGCAGTGTCTGACGAGAATCGGTACCGGGTTCTAGCGTCAATGGCATCTGAAATTGCAGCCGATCTGATTCAGGCAAAAAACTGTAGGGGAGGGACGCGAGTACCGCAACGGCTCCAGTCAGCATAACCAGCATCACGGCAATGAACATCAGTTTATGGAGCATGAGCGCTTGGATAACGCGCCGATAGCCCCGATACAGTTTTGAATCGTAGGCTGCCTGATTATTGTCTGCTGGGGCGTGCGCCTTGGCAAAGTAAAGGCATAACAAGGGTGTCACCGTCAGGCTCAATACCCACGACCCCAGCAGCGTTACAGCGAGCACTATCGGAAGTGATCTCAAGTACTCATTTGTGCTGGTCTGACCTAGGAAAAAAGGTGAAAACGCCAACACAATAACCAACGATGAAGTCAACAGTGGAATCGCTAGCGTCCGCCCTGCCTCTATGCAAGCAGAGCGACGTTCCTCTCCGGCCTGAAGACGTCGTTCGATGTCTTCGGCAATCACAATGCCATTATCCACCAGAAGTCCCAGGGCGATGATGATCGCTGCGATGGACACCGTTTGCAGTTCGACCTTCAGCGCGCTCATGACAATTAATGACCCGAGAATAGTTAGCGGCACGATTGCCCCCACCACAAGCCCGGTGCGCCAGCCCAGAAACAACATCACTACAGCCATCACGATAATGACCGTCTCGGCCATCACGCTATTCATCTTGCCCATTTCACGCTCAACCACGTCGGCCTGGAAGGTCACGACGTGTTGGGAAAAACCGGCCGGTAGTTGTTTGGCGATTTCGTTCAATCGTTGCCGTAATTGGAGGCCGAAAGCTGCGATGTTCTGCCCGGATGCCATCGAAACGGCAAGTACGACGGCCGGTTGCCCCTCATAAATTGCCGCCGTTTCCGGCGGATCGGCTGGCATCAAACGAACGTCTGCCAATTCACCCAACGCCACAACTGTTGTGTCATTGCCCCTCGGTGCGGAGATTAGAAAGCGACGCAGGTCGTCCAGAGTTCGCATCTCACCGGTTGTCATCACGGTGAAAGCCGATCCGGAAACAGAGGGCAGTCCTCCAGGTGTCACAACGTTTTGAGTACGCAGTTGTTCCAGTACGGCGTTGGGACTCAGCCCGAGGCCAGCCAAGCGCTGGCGGTCAAATTCGAGGTAGATGCGTTCTTCTTGCAAGCCGTATATAGAGACACGTTCAACGCCTGGCAACGCGTAGAGCTGCTCACGAGTATTTTTAAGTTGCTCGCGTATTTCGCTCATGCTGAAGCCGGGCGCGGTAACTGCGACGGATGCCACGGCCACGCGGCCGAAATCATCATCGACAAACGGTCCCAGGCTGCCCTGCGGGTATCCTGCCGCTGCCTCGCTCGCCTTAGCGCGTACACGCTGCCATAGCGCACTAAGGTCTTTGACCTGGTCGTATGCCGTGATCTGAATCATCGCGCTTCCGGGGCGCACGGTTGTGATGATCTTTTTTATGCCCGCCAGTTCGCGTAACTTTTCTTCGGTCGGTCTGGCTAGCAAATTTTCTATGCGTTCTGCCGGCATACCCGGAAAGTAAATTGCAACGAGCGCGTCACGAATGGTGATCGTTGGCTCCTCTTGGGAGGGAAACCGCAGAAACGTTAATACCCCGCCTATCAAAATCAGGAGTGCGGTAAATAAGGTCAGCCGGCTCGCGCCGAGTGCGCTTCGAGTCAGGTTCATAAGGCTTTGTCCCGGCCGATGTGTGTGGCGGGTTGATACAGACGTACCGCCTGCCCATCAACCAGGAATGCGGCGCCTGCAACCACGACGGTTTCGCCGACGGCAAGGCCGTCACGTACGAGTACTCGACCGTTTTCCACCGTTTCGGGGGTGATCTCGCGACGGCTGACTTTGGCGGTGGCTGCATCGTACACAAAGACACTTGCTTGTTTGCTCTGTGTTTGTGGGATAAGTGCCGTAACCGGCACAGAAGGCGCATGCGCTTGCGCTATTGGTAACGTAATTAGCACCGTCTCGCCACTGCGAAGTTCGCTGCTTGGTTCGACTGGACGGAAGATGGCTTGTACCAGCGCGCCATTTTCCAGGCGACTGGACAGGCTTTCCAATCGGATGGAGACGTCTTGCGCAGGGTTTGCGTTTGTATAGGCCGATGCGACATCCCCTGGCTTAAGTTTAGTAACCAACGCGGCAGGAAGCATGCCGACGACTTCAGCCTTCTCGGCGCCCTCAATCTGAAGCACGCTTTGTCCTGCTGTCACATCTACGAAGGGTTGAACTGAACGAGCGACGATGCGTCCATTAAATGGCGACACAATGGCGCTGGTGCGCACGGCTCGACTGGCCAGCGCTTCTGTTGCCTTTGCGCTGTCCAACTGCTCGTTGGCACTCAGGTAGGCTGCACGAGCAGCGGCGAGGGTCGCGGGTGAGATCACGCGATCATCAAACAATGCTTGCTGCTGGCGAAAATTCAGATCTCGTTCGGCTTTTTGCGCTTTGGCGGCGCTCACATCCGCACGGGCCTGTTGTAGTTTGAGTTGTGCAGGCTCTGGATCCAGCCGTGCGAGTGTTTGGCCTCGCCGAACCGTATCGCCGACATCCACGGCGATGGAAGCTATACGGCCTGAACCTTCAAAGCTCAGATCAGCGCGTTGTTCAATCCGGACCCGGCCCGTGATAGGAAGGCGATTGCCCTCGCTATCACGCACGGTTTCAACCTTCACAGAACGGGGCGGGGTTTGTGGGGGCGGCGTTGAACGGCCGCACCCTGCAATTAGACTTAACATCATTATTAACGGTACAAGAGGCGCGCGAGGGGCATGGATCACGACATGTATTCCCGATGTTTGATAGTTGAGCGACCGCCGTCTAGCAGGGTCAGAACGTATAACTGATGGAGGTAACGGCGCTCAGCGCGCCTTTGCGTTCGATCAGAGGGCTGTCCTCAACTTTTCCGCCCAATTCCGATGCGGTTACCAGCACATACGTTGACCAGTTTTCGTCAAATTTATGAGTCCAGTTCGCGTTCAGAGCGTACTGATTCAGGCCGCCTCCAGGAGTAAATGCGGTAAACCTCGATTGCTGAGATTGCTGACCAGTTACGCCGAAATAGGCCTGGTTGTAGCGATGATCGGCAGCTCGGACGTCAAGCCCAAGCACAATGATGTCTCTTGACTGGTTCAACACCGTCGCTTCGAGTCCGGCGCGATAGCGCGTGCCCCTTTCTCCGCCATCCAGCGCAAATTCGGCTTCGCCATTGACCGAGAGCCACGGCGTCAATTGCTGACTTAGATACAGAATACTAGTTGCTGTGCTGTCGACCTCGCCCATGCCTGAGAGTCGGTTAGCCCCAGGTCTAAAGTCGTTATTGCGATCATCCCTGCCAGCGTCGTAGAAAAAGGACTGACTGATGTAGAAGCCTGAAGGCGACTGCCATTGCAAGCCTAGCCCTCGATAGGTATCAACAAAAAAAATGCCGCGGCTTAGCGAGAGAACCGGAACCGGTACACTCCGGTAATCCTTTGAGCCCATGTAGCGGGGCCCACCAGCAACACCGACACCGACGCTGGCTTGAGTATCGCCACCAAAGATGCTGTCGGTGATTGAAGCTGTTTCAGCCTGCGCCTGAAGAGCCAGGGGCAAGGACATCACCGAACCGTAGAACACTTGGGCAACAGAGCGTCGTAATGCGTATGCAGAAAGTTTTTTCATGATTTTTTTCCTAACGTTGCTGGAGCGTTCATGCTTACGCCATAGAAGGCGTGGAAAAGGGCGATACGATTGAGGGCTAAGTCCCGTTGCGCGAAAATACCGTCGATGCGGGTTTGGTGGAGCCGCAGGCGTGCCGACAACAGCCGCGGTTGGTCCTCCCATCCTGCGTCGAAGCGCGCAGTCGCTCGCCGAACACGTTCATCCTCTGTGATCCCCAGTCCACGCTCGCTGCGCACTCGTTCAATCAGCGCGTTGCGGGCTGTGAGCACATCGGATACTTCTCGGAACGCTGATTGCACGGTTCTTTCGTAGTCGGCCACAGCCGCCTGTTTACGTAGCTGTGCCAGATCGAGATTGGCGCTGTTACGGCCATGATTGAAAATGGGCAGCGTGATTTGAGGAATGAAGGTCCAAACGCGGCCACCTGCATCGAATAGGTTTCCCAAACCATCGCTGGCAGTACCCAATGAGGTACTCAACGTAACTGATGGAAAGAACGCGGCTCTGGCCGCACCGATGTCAGCATTTGAGGCCCGTAGTTGCTCCTCCGCCTGAAGGATGTCGGGACGTTCCAGCAGCACCTCAGAGGGCAACGAATTCAGCCAGTCGAGCGACTCATTTGGGTTGGCCAATTCCTCGACCTTTCCCGCGGGGGAGGCGCCAGCGTAGCCAGTCAGCAACTGCAGCGCATGTCGTGCGGCGGCCGCGTCGGTTTGAGCCTGCTGCATTCTTGCGTGTGAGTGTTCGGTGTCGCTGCGTTGCAGGTTCACTTCATCTTCAGATAACGTCCCAACGTCTCGTTGGCGTTCGGCGAGATTGAGCAGGGTCAGCGTATCGAGATATGCGTTTTGCAGTTGTTGCGCTTGAGCCGCAGCTGCGCGATCAATAACATAGGCACGTAGAACTTCTGAAATCAGAGCACCGCGAAACGCGTGTTGTCCTTGAGCACTGGCCATATACCGATGCCTGGATGCGTCGGAAAGACTGCGAACCCGGCCGAAGAAATCCAGCTCGAAATCCGATGTGCCGATGGTCGCAGCGCTCAATTTCTGCCCGTAGCGAGCGTCGAGGCTGGGATCATTGAATTTCTGCCGGAAGCGTTGGACTGAGGCATTCACGCTGGGTAACTGCTGTGCACGATCAATTCGATTTAGCGCGCGTGCTTGTTCGACCTGGAGCGTCGCGACTTTAAAGTCACGATTGTTAGCCAAAGCACGTTCGACGAGCGGGACAAGATCATCGCTTGTCGAAAACGCCGTAAGAAAAAGGCGTTCCTGGCTAGAGAGCGGTTCCGATCTTCCTTCCGGAACCTTGGAGGTGGGAACCGTCGAGCTGTCAAACCGTGCTGGAATCGGTGCTTCAGGTCGCTGGTACGTTGGTGCCAGTGAACAAGCAGATAGACTGATGACTACAGGGAGCAGCACCCCGAATACCAGTGTCCCACTGCGTCGGAAGAAACCGGTCTGATTCTCTGTTGGTAAGAAAGTAGCCATCAACTCAACCATTCGCTGTTATCTTGGAGTGAGATGGTGGCAGCAGACTTTCAAGAATCGTTGCGGAAATTATCAAGGTTTTATTAAGAGGCTCGCATGGTAGGTAAAAGAATACTGGTGGTTGAGGACGACGCCTTGAGTGCAAGTACGCTTGAGGCCTACCTTCGCCGAGACGGTTTTGAAGTAGCTATTGCTGAAGACGGTCTTCGGGGTGTTGAAATGCACGCACGCTGGAAACCGGATCTGGTGTTGCTGGATGTCATGTTGCCCAAGTTGAGCGGCACAGAAGTTCTTTCCGCTATTCGCCGTTTGGGTGACACGCCGGTCATTATGGTGACCGCAATCGGTGATGAGCCTGATAAGTTAGGCGCACTTCGCTATGGGGCGGATGACTACATAGTCAAGCCTTACAATCCGAAAGAAGTTGTCGCCAGAGTGGTCGCTGTACTACGCCGAACAGATTCCAGTCGTCTTATATCAAAAGATCAGCTACGCGATGGTGCGCTGTTGGTGGATCTTCAAACATTTACCGCGCATGTTGAAGGTCTGGAACAGGGCAGTGTTGTGTTGGACCTTACGCCTACGGAATTTAATATATTGGCGACGTTGCTGAGAGCTCCCTTCAAAGCATTTACCCGTGGTGAACTGTTGGAGGCGTGCTTACCAGAGAGCGGAGCTTTAGATCGAGTCATCGACGCGCATATCCATAATCTTCGTCGTAAGCTGGAGGCCAATGGTATCGCCAATGTTTTGGTTACCGTACGCGCCGTCGGCTACCGGTTCCGGGGGACGCAGTGAAATTACCATTTTCGCGTAAACATCGCTCTACACTCTGGTATTGGGTCTGCTTGCGGATGAGTGCACTCGCGCTTGGTGTCATCCTCAGTATTGCCTTTGGTATGTGGCTGCGATTTGCAATTTGGGATTACAACACGACCCAGCAAATTCCTGCGTCGGTGAGACCGGAACTCGAAGAGCTTCGCGCAGATCCGCATCATAATGAGGCTCGCTTATGGGAGCTATTCCAGCGTTATTACGATGTACGTGACTTCCTCCCCGGTATCGCGAGCCGTGATTGGCTGTGGCTAGCCTCATTTGTCATGATTTCAATTCCCGTTGTTATTTTGGGCGGATTACTGGCCTCTCGCCCGCTATCTCGGCAGTTTTCGGATGTGGCCCGTGCCGCTCGAAAGGTGGCGCAGGGCGATTTTTCGGTGCGTGCGCTGAGCGTCCCTGGCGCCCCCGCTGAAATCATAAAGCTGGCGAAAGACTTCAATAGAATGACTGCCAAGCTCGAGCAATATGAGCGTGAGATTCGGGTATCCAGTGCTGTACTTGCCCATGAGTTAAGAACACCCCTTAATGCGGCGGCTGGGCGTGTGCAAGGGATGTTGGATGAGGTCTTCCCCAGTGATCCGCAACAGTTGATGCTGGTCAAGGGCCAACTTGATCAGTTGAATCGGCTGGTGGGTGACCTGCATCTATTATCTTTGGCCCGGGCGGGCCAGTTAGCGATGGAGAAAAGTCTGTTTTCGGTGAACGCATTGGTGTCGGAGCGACTTGAGTGGGCCGCACCTCAGCTTGCTGTGGCTAATGTTGTCATCCAGATCGAGGTTGGGCCTGAGTTAATGTTGCTGGCTGACAGAGATCGGCTTGGCCAGGTCCTTTCCATTTTGATCGATAATTTGATCTGCTACGCCGCACCGGGTAAGTCCGTAGAAATAAAGGCCAGTCAATGTGAAAGTGCGCTTCACCTGATTGTTGCCGATCGTGGACCTGGGGTGGAGGATGACCAGTTGACGCGTATATTCGACCGTTTTTGGCGAGCGGAAAGTTCTCGCGCCCGTCCTTTGGGAGGGACTGGGTTGGGCTTGTCAATTGCTTCCGCTATTTGCGACGCTCACGGCGGTTCTATCAGCGCATACAACCGTGAAGGGGGTGGGCTAGCCATTCGTATGTCAATTCCCTATGGCTGATTCAGGAGGTTGAGCATGTGGTTGACTCACTGCTCGGATCAGCGATTAATCAAGCAACAGTAGTGTGCCAATTGCAAGCTTGAGACTGCTTAACCCTCCTGCTCAGTGAGTTGAGGCTTTGACGGGTGTAAGCGCGACGTCTCGGATGCGTCCCGACAGCGTTGAAGGCGGGTAGCAGGATTCTCGGTCCTTGGCCCGCCAAACGTACTCGAAGCGGCGAAATCAGGATCCGATTAACGTCTGTGTAACATCTTGATCAAATCTTGATATTTTCCAAACCGTTTATTGAAAAACAGGGTGTAGCCTTGTTCCGAGTGCTTATTGGTGTGCCGGCGTGGTTTATGTTGGTGTGCACTTATTATTCAAGTCAGTGAGCATGTCTAAGTCCGCTTTCTGCGTTTGCGTATTAGTCGAATTGACTGCCGGAACAACGTTTAGGAACACTCTTATGCATCAGTGTGATGACTGGATTATCTGTGAGCACTGCGATTCAGTCTTCGAATCCTTGCCGCTGAAGCCAGGTCAGACATCCATTTGCACGCGTTGCGATGGTGTGCTCCAGCAAGGTTCAGCGCTGACGATTGAACAGTTGTTTGCAATCTCGATAGCCAGCGCGCTTTTGTTCGTATTTGCTAATGTTTTTCCCGTAATCGATATAAGTTTTCAGGGTGCGGGGAATCAAGCAACATTGTGGTCATCCGTATGGGCACTTGCACGAGGAGATATTACGCCAATTGCCTTCGTAGCAGGTGTATGCATCATACTAGCCCCAGGGCTGCAAATTGGTCTCTTGTGCTGGTTGCTTGGATTTGCCTACCAGGGTAGGCGTGCACCGGGGTTTATGGGGTGTATGCGGCTTTTAGTGAAGTTGAAGCCCTGGAGCATGCTGGAAGTATGTCTACTCGGTATTTTGGTCGCCATCATTAAACTAAGTGGGCTGTTAGATGTGCGCCCAGGTATGGGGCTGGTTGCATTAGTATTACTCTGCGTTGTCAGCATCATTGTCACCAGCAAAAGTATGCAGCGGCTATGGGATGAGGCAAAGGACGTATGACGATTCAACGTCCGCCAATTGCTTCAGAGTTGCAACTGGTTCTCTGTCACACCTGTAAGAAGGCAAGTTCCAGTGATGCAGTAATTTGTTCGCGCTGTGGCGCGACATTGCATAGACGCAAACCCAATAGCCTTGTTAGAACCTGGTCGCTTCTTCTGACGGGCTTGCTATTTTATCTCCCCGCCAATTTATTGCCGGTGATGCGCACCGATATTGTCGGTAATGGCCGCGAGAGTACGATCATGAGTGGTGTGCTCGAACTTTGGAAGGGCGGGGCATGGGACATCGCGGCGCTCATTTTTATAGCCAGTGTTGTAGTGCCCTGTATGAAGTTTCTGATTATGTTCCTGTTACTGATGAGCACCCAGCGACGTAGCCAATGGCGCACCTTGGAGCGCGCTCGTCTCTATCGCGTCGTAGAGCGCATTGGCTACTGGTCGATGCTTGACGTGCTGGTCGTCGCTGTGCTTGCCGCACTGGTGCAGTTTGAATTGCTGAGCAATATCGAGCCACGAATCGGGATTGTTTTTTTCGGCCTTGTCGTGGTCTTCACCATGCTGGCCTCTATGAGTTTCGATCCCCGTCTTATGTGGGATGCTGAGGTTGAAGATGTCTGATCAGTTTAATGTCAAAACTCAACGAAAGCCTGAAGCGCCGGGTGTAAAGGATCGAAGTAAGGGGGTCTCGTTGGTTTGGTTACTACCCATAGTGGCGGCATTAATTGGCTTATCAATGGCGGCTCACAGCATCCTGTCAAAGGGGCCTGAAATAAAAGTCACCTTTCTCAGTGCTGAAGGCTTGGTCGCTGGAAAAACACAGGTCAAATACAAAAACGTTGTCATCGGGCAAGTATCCGACATTACCTTGAGCGATGATCGCGACCACGCGGTGGCGACTGTCCAGTTAGAGCACGCCGCCAAGGCCTTTACAGCTCAGGATTCACGCTTTTGGGTGGTTCGCCCTCGAATCGGTGCGCAAGGTATTTCAGGCGTGGATACGCTTTTTTCGGGCGCCTTCATCGGAGCTGACCCTGGTGAGTCCCCTGAAACCAGAATCGTTTTTAAGGGTTTGGAAAGTCCACCGCCAATTACCTATGGGCAGAAAGGCAAGCGCTACACATTGAGTGCAGATGACCTTGGCTCACTGGACGTTGGTTCGCCTGTCTATTACCGTCGCATCGAAGTTGGGCAGGTCGTTTCATATCAGTTGTCTGCCGACGGTAAGGGCGTAGAAATCGAGATTTTCGTGAATGCTCCCAATGATGACTTTATCACCACAGGCACTCGTTTCTGGAACGCCAGCGGTGTGGACGTCACCTTTGGAGCGGATGGGCTGAAGGTTGATACTCAGTCAGTCGCCTCGATTGTGTCGGGCGGCATTGCGTTTATGGAACCGCCCTATGGGAATGATGCGAAGGCAGCAGACGAACGCGGCGCGTTTCCACTCTTTAAAGATCAGGCAACAGCTTTGGCACCGCCTGATGGTGAGCCGTTCTTCATTCGTATGCATTTTGATCAGTCAATGCGCGGCTTGGCGATAAATGCGCCTGTGGAGTTTCTAGGGGTAAATATCGGCAAGGTGGTGTCAACCGATTTGGACTTCAACCGTTCGACTAATAACTTTGCAGTCGTGGTCGGTGCGGTCATTTATCCCCAGCGCTTGGGCCAGGCCTATGAGCAAATACTGACGGCCTATGATGCTGGTCATGATGAAGACGGTAAGAAATCAGCCCAGTTGATATCGATCTTTGTCAAAGAGGGGCTGCGCGCTCAGGTCAAAACGGCAAATTTGCTGACGGGCCAGCTTTATGTCTCTTTTGATTTCGTCCCTCATGCTCAATCGGTACCTTTTAACCTTGCGGCCAGACCTATGGAAATGCCTACGATCCCCGGGAGTTTAGACAAGTTGCAGGATCAGGTGCAGCGTATCGTGGAAAAATTGAGCAAAATTCCAGTCGAACGCATTGCGGATAACCTCAATGCCAACTTGGTCGAGATGCGTAAGACCTTGCAGCAAGTTAACGGGCAAGTCCTGCCGCAAATGCGGGATGCTTTGGGGCAGACTCAAAAGACACTGTCGGTAGTCAATGAAAGTTTTGCTGAAGACTCTCCACAGCGCCAGCAATTTGGCCAAGTTATGGATGAGGTTCAGCGCTCCGCTCGATCAGTGCGGGTACTCAGTGATCTCTTGAGCCGACACCCCGAAGCGCTGATTCGCGGCCGAGTAAAGGAAGGTCAACCCGATGGCTTTCGTCCGAGCACGTCTGCCTCATCAGCTCAACCGGCGGAGTCTGCCAAGTGAACATACGTTTCTGTTGGTCCGTGGCGTTTCTGGCACTGGCTGCTTGCAGTTCTGCGCCCACGCGCTATTACACCTTGGTTCCTGCTACAGATTCCGTCAACGCCAACGCCGCCGTGCCATTTCAATATTCACTTACGACGGTCAATGTTCCCGTTCAGGTTGATCAGCCTCAGATCGTTGTTCGTCAAGGCGAAAGCAGTATGCAGATACTTGAAACTGAGCGCTGGGCCGCGCCCTTGGCAGATGAAGTGAGAGCGGCGTTGAGGCATGAGTTAAGGCTACAAATGGGCCGCGTCGACGGAGCAGGGCTTGCACGCGAGCCTGGCTTGCCCCATGTTTCTCTCCAGGTTGACGTACGTCGTTTTGAGTCGGTTCCAGGTCGGTACTCATTGATTGAGGCTGCTTGGAGCCTAAGACGCACCGGGACTGATGGTGCTCATCGAAGCCTGACCTGCAGCTCAGTGATGCGTCAGGACGCCGGTACTGGAATAGAGGCCTTAGTGCTGGCTCACCAACGAATAGTTAAAGAACTCGGCAGTCGTATCGTGGGTTCGGCGACACATTGGATGGCGGACTCGAATGCTGGTTGTCAAACCAATGCCTCTCTAGCAGCTCTGGCTGGGGCAAACTAATACTTAGGGAGTTAAGAGGTAACCTGATGAAAAAGTGGATTTGGCTTTTTGCAGCCATAGGGCTCGAAGTGGTGGCGACGCTCTCACTTCGAGCCGCTATGGATAACCCTCAATGGTTCGTTGTGGTCGTCTGCGGGTACGTGGGCGCCTTCGTATCGCTCTCGATGGTTCTTCGTAAGGGCATGGCTATTGGCGTGGCCTACGGTATTTGGGCTGCTTGTGGCGTTGCGCTTACAGCGGTCATGGCACACGTTATTTTCGATGATTCCCTGAGTTGGATCATGGGCCTGGGGATTGCTTGCATCATTGCCGGCGTGTGGTTGGTCGAAATGGGCGCAGGTGCGGCGCATGGGAAAGTGGAGCAAACACTATGAGTTGGTTCTATTTGATCGGCGCGATTTTGTTTGAAGTCAGCGGAACACTATCCATGCGTGCTTCGGATGGTTTTCGCCGCAAAATCTGGATTTTGCCCGTTGCGGCATCCTACTTGGTTGCCTTTTCGCTGCTTAGCTTAACCCTCGCTGAGGGGGTGAGTATTGGGGTGGCCTACGGTGTCTGGTCTGCAAGCGGCGTCGCACTGACGGCAATTGTTGCAAAGCTACTTTTCAAGGATCCACTGACCAAATTAATGGGGTTAGGGATTATCTTCATCGTCGGCGGAGTGTTGTTAATCGAACTAGGGGCGCAGCACGCCAGCTGAATGACCTGAACAGGCTGTTAGTTCTAATAATGGAGAGTGTCATGGCGCGGCATTGCTCTCCTAAGACCGATTTATAGAGTCATCCCTATTTTCTAATAGGTGGGGCTGATATAGCACTCACTCATAATGCTGGCTACGAGCAGGTATTCATATGAAAAAAATCATCTTGGGTGCGCTTGCACTCTTACCTCTATCTTTTGGTGCTCAAGCGATTGAGTTGTCTTCGGCTATTGGATCGACCAGTCAGGGTGGCTTAACTGCTCGCGCAGGCGTGGGAGTAAATTGGGATCAGTCTTGGCTGCAAAGTTCGACAGGTAAACTGACAGGGTATTGGGATTACGGTTATACCTACTGGGAATCAGGTAAAAAAGCCGGGGCACGACACTCGCTCTCTTTTGCTCCCGTTTTTGTTTATGAGTTCGGCTCTTCCAATATTAAGCCTTTTATAGAATTGGGAGTGGGGGTTTCGGTTTTTTCCGGCAGTAGTGCAGGCGACAGAGAGTTTGGATCTGCTTTCAATTTTGAAGATCGTTTAGGTGTAGGTTTGAAGATTGGCGACACGCAACGCGTGGGTGCTCGAGTGATTCATTACTCAAACGCAGGCATTAAAGAGCCGAATGATGGGATCGAATCATTTTCACTCTTTTATAGCCACGCTCTTTAGCAATAGGCCAAGGGCCAGTGGGTGTTGAGCTTACTTGTTGATGGCAGGGACGCACCTTGAGCTAATCTAGAGCTATCTTACCGGTCGCTTAATTTTGCTATTTTGTTAGATGACTTATGCATATTCAGTCGTTCAGAAAGTGCTCAAGCATAAATATGCTTAGGGAAACTCTGAAAAAGACTTTCTGATTTGGCAAAATACCGCGACCCCACCCACCGAGTTTCCCGATGAAGCAGATGACCTTCGCCGACGCCGAGTACGCTGGCAAGCGCAAGCAAACCCGCAAG